>CAWVVG010000010.1:0-24338 GCA_963932775.1 uncultured bacterium | reverse complement strand
TCTGGCTGTAAACCTGGCGGATTATCGTGGTTTACAGGGGGTGCCGCTGGGCTACCCTGAGGCGGTATTGGAGGGTGGTATGAGGCTCAATTGGGAAGACATCATCGCGCGGGGTCAGCAGGGCATCGGCGTATCTGAAGCGGAAGCGCTGGCGATTACAGGGCTCGAAAACCCGACCGATATAGGGGAGCTCATGACCGCCGCTGAGGTGGTTCGAAGGCACCATAAAGCGGACTATGTGAACACCTGTGGCATCACGAATGCCAAGTCTGGACGCTGCCCTGAGAAGTGCAATTTCTGCTCTCAGTCGGCCCACTTTTCTACCGAAGCGCCCAAATTCACCACCAAGGAGGCAGACACCATCGTTTCTGAGGCTGGGGAAGCGTTTGCAGGCGGCGTGCGGGAGTTTTCTATCGTGATGGCCGGGCGACAGATCGACTCGGAGAGCGACTTATCGACCTTAGAGAATGCCTTTCGTCGCATCCGGGAGACGACCGGAATGCAGACATGTGCCAGCCTCGGCCTGATGTCCAAGCCGAACCTCGCTCGGTTGCAGGCATCGGGGATGCAGTCGATGCACCACAACTTGGAGACGGCTCGAAGCTTCCACGGCGAAATCGTCGAGACCCACACCTACGACGACGAAGTGGAGACACTCCGCAATGCCAAGTCCCTGGGCATGTATGTGTGCTCGGGCGGCATCTTCGGAATGGGGGAGACCTGGGCCCACCGAGTGGAGATGGCGCTGGACTTGAGGGAGATCGATGTGGACTCCGTGCCCATCAATTTTCTAAATCCCCGTCCGGGTACCCCACTGGCAGAGACCCACGACCTCACGCCGGGAGACTGTTTAAAGATCATCGCCTTGTATCGCTTGGTGCTGCCCACCAAGGACATCTTGGTGTGTGGTGGGCGAGAGATGAACCTGCTGGAGGAGGAGGTCAACCTGTTCAAGGCGGGGGCCAACGGCCTGATGATGGGCAACTACCTGACCACCGCTGGCTTGAACCGGGAACACGACTTCGAGCTGATCGAGTCGCTGGGCATGTCCATTCGCCCGCCGCCCCATGCACCCCATCCTCCGTCCGTACCCCACGGTGTGCGGTCTGAAGGCACGGATCTGGCAGGTCTCACTGAAAAGAACCAGGCGGTTCCTTCGAAGTGAATCGATATGCACCCTTGCAGACCAAAATGTCGTCGATCAAGGCGGCTGGCCTAAAGCGTGAGCTGCGCGAGCTTGAGATGCTGGATGGAGTGCGGGGGGTTCTGTGTGGCCGCCCTGTGACTGTTTTTTGCTCCAACGACTACTTGGGCCTGGCCCATCACCCGGACGTTCGGGCGGCATTCGATGGTACCGGTGCGGGGGCCAGTCGATTGATCAGTGGAAATCGGCCGGCTCATGTGGCGCTCGAGGAAAAGCTGTCGGAGCTGTATGGACGGCCTGCGACCCTGTTTTCGAGCGGCTATCACGCCAACCTTGCACTGATGTCCACCGTGGTTGAACGCGGTGACCGGGTGGCTTCGGATGCGCTGAATCATGCGAGCCTGATCGATGGGTTGCGGCTCTCACGGGCCACGCGACAGGTCCTTCCCCACGGTGATCCCAGCGGCATCGATCCAGGAACACGGATGGTGGTCGTGGAAGGGGTGTACTCCATGGACGGGGACATCTTGGCACTCGATTCTTATCGGGGAGAGCACTGGCTTGTGGTGGATGAAGCCCATGCCTTCGGCGTACTGGGACCGGAGGGCAGGGGAGCTGCCGCAGCGCAAGGCATCGAGCCCGATTTTGTGGTGGGCACGCTTGGCAAGGCCATTGGAACCTACGGCGCTTTTGTAGTGGGACCACCGAGCTTGAGAGAACTGTTGGTGAGCCGCAGTCGCACCTTTATTTTCACCACTGGACTGCCTGAGCCTGTGGTTCGAGCTTCTGTGGTGGCGCTCAGCCTGGCCAACGACACCCGCCGCGACCGCCTGGCTGGCAACGTGGCCCGCTTTCGAGAAGGGCTCCGTGGGCTGGGCATAGATGCCCTTGGCCAGACCCACATTGTGCCCATCGTACTGGGCTCAGCGACGATGGCCGTTGCAGACTCACTGTTGGTGCGGGGGTTCTGGGTTGCGGGAATTCGAGCACCCACGGTTCCCGAGGGTACGGAGCGACTTCGCATTACCCTCTCAGCATCCCACACTTCCGAGCAAATCGACCGCCTGCTCGAGGCGATCGACGCCGCACTCAAGGAGAATATAGATGACCACGCCTGAGCAACTCCACCAGTGGGACTTTGACCACGTCTGGCATCCGTTTACTCAGGCAAACGAATGGGAATCGGCTGGAGAGCCGCTGATCATCGAGCGTGGGGAAGGCTGCACGCTCATTGATGTGCATGGAAAGCGATACCTCGATGGCATCAGCAGTCTCTGGACCAATGTGCATGGACACAATCACCCCGGTCTAAACGCGGCCATCGCAGCCCAGCTGGGTCAAATTTCTCACAGCACGCTCTTGGGGCAATCGGGTGTCCCAAGCATCGTGCTGGCCAAGCGCTTGGCCGACCTCCTCAAGCGCATTGACGGTGAGGAAGCTCCACTGACCCGGACCTTCTTTTCGGACTCTGGCTCGACCGCTGTGGAGGTCGCTCTAAAGATGGCCTTTCAGTACCATCAGCAGACCGGTGGCACTCAGCGGTGTCGATTTGCAGCACTGACCGAGGCATACCACGGGGACACCATAGGCTCGGTGAGTGTGGGAGGCATCGACCTGTTTCATGAGGTGTACCGACCCATGTTGTTCGATGCGGTCCGCATTCCTGCCCCCGACCATGCGACTCCGGAGGAGGAAGAGGTGTGCTTGGTGGCTGCCAGAGCGCTTTTCGCCGCTCATGGCGACGAGATTGCTGCGCTGGTGGTGGAACCCTTGGTTCAGGGTGCGGCTGGGATGCGCATGCACTCACCGGAGTATCTGCGGTCGATCATGAGTATGGCTCGGGAAGCGGGCGCCTTGGTCATCTGTGACGAGGTTGCTGTTGGATTTGGGCGCACCGGTACCATGTTTGCGATGGAGCAGGTGGGATGCCGGCCGGACATCATATGCTTGGCAAAGGGGATCACGGGCGGGTACCTGCCCCTCGCAGCGACCGTCGTGTCCACGCCCATCTATGATGCCTTCCGAGGTCCATACACAGACTTCCGCACCCTGTTCCACGGGCATACCTACACCGGCAATGCGCTGGCCTGTGCATCCGCTTTGGCTTCACTCGATGTCTTCGAATCGGAACAGACCCTGGCCCATTTGCCGTCGAAGATAGCTGCCTTGGGTGCAGCCTTGGCAGCGCTTCCTGGGCAGCACATTGCAGAGCTGAGGCAGAAGGGCATGATGGCCGCAGCGGGCCTAAGGCACTCGCAAGGTGTGGAGGCGCGGGTCGGACACCAAGTTGCCATGGCTGCGCGGAGTCACGGTGTCATCGTTCGTCCCCTCGGCGATTTCATTATTTTCATGCCACCGCTGGCCATGAGCGAGGAGGAGATTGATGCCCTCGGGAAAGCGGTATCCGCCGCCATCATGGACGTACTCGGCGCGTAGATGCCCGGTGTTGGTGTTTAGACCCAGGTGGCTTCAGTGGCCGCTTAGTTGGGTGTCGATGTCTCGAAGCAATTGTCCGGCGGGTTGGGTCCGGTGCGAACAGATGCATCGCTTGTAGGCCTTGAACAACTCACCCAGATAGGCGTCGTCTACCAGCTTGTGCTCCAGCGGGTCCGGGTCGATGATCGGAATCTTCGAGGCCGAATAGCTGCGGCGAGCCAGGATGCTCTTGAGCCCCTGAACCAACAGCTGGTCCGCGTCTGGGTCTTCCCGTCGACGCAGTTCCGCGTACATATTCCACAGAGTGCTCTCGGGTAGCGTCGTCGACTCGGCTGCCTGGCGTGTGCTCATGCGCATTTCACGTTTGATTGATCGCGACGTTGTCCCTTCTTTAGTTCCCTGCATAGACCCTCCGTCATAGACCTGTTTCGGTCTGTTATGGACTAAGAAACCCAACAATCCCTGTTCCCCAACAGGTGAATTTCTTAGACCGAAATGCAGTGTAGCATGGGTCGGTTAGGTGACCTGATGGTGAAAATGAACAGCCCTTCAGTCCTGCTTTTGAGTTTTATTTTTGCCACAATTGGTGGCGGTGCAAACGCAAAATCTCATCAGATTTTACCGGCTGGTGCGGCCACCCAAAGCCTCAAAAACGGCTTGGATGTGATCCTTCTCCCACTGGATACTCCCGGTTTGGTTAGCATCCAGACTTGGATGGAAGTGGGTTCCGGGGATGAGGTGGAGCCAGGTTCAACGGGGTTCGCCCATTTCTTTGAGCACCTGATGTTCCATGGCACTCCAGCCCTTTCTGGCAAGGCGCGGGAGCTTCGATTGCTCGAGCTTGGATTCGAGGAAAATGCTTGGACCAGCCAAGATGCGACCAACTATCACTTGCTGGGCTCTGTGGATGGCCTGGGAGAGGTACTGGAGATCGAGGCCGACCGGTTCTCACACTTGACCCTCAATGCCGAGGGCGTGCGTCGGGAGGCGGGTGCGGTGTATGGCGAGTTTCGCAAAGGCTTGGCGTATCCAGAGAATGCGATCAATAAGACCCTGTGGGGACTGGCCTTTACCCGTCACCCGTATTCCCACGACACCATCGGAATCGAGGCGGATGTAGCGGCCATGCCCAATGAATTGGAGCGAGCGCGCACCT
Organism: uncultured bacterium; assembly: GCA_963932775.1. GTDB lineage: Bacteria > Myxococcota_A > UBA796 > UBA796 > UBA796 > UBA796. Next base: position 19,602 of record CAWVVG010000010.1, on the reverse strand, counting down.
TTTTTCGGACTCACTATCGCCCCGATAGAGCGCTGTTGGTGTTGTCCGGCGACCTGCCCATGGAGACGATTATGGCGCAGGTAGAGCAAACCTATGGGAGGTGGGAGCTTGGCGACCGTCCGGCTGCTGCGACCATCACCGCGGAGCCTCGGCAGCGGTCAGAGCGGCGAGAGACCCTTCGCTGGAAGGGGGCGCCGACCAGCGATCGCTTGGTCATGGGGTGGCGGGTCCCTGGAGAGAGGAAAGCCCCTGCTCAGGTCGTCAACAACGCATTGCTGGCCAGCTTGATTGGCTCCAAGACTTCCGGGCTCTATCAAGGGCTGGTGGTGCGTGACCGTGTGGCCCATGACCTGTCTACCAATGCCTGGGGGGGCACCGACGAACCCGGTTTGTTCGAAGTATGGGTCACGCTTACTTCCCCTGGAAGTCATGGTGTGGCTGGTGCGGCCATCGACCAGGCGGTCATCGATCTGCAGGGTTTGACCCCAGAAGTTTTTGCTGCCGCGAAAGGCAAATTATTGAGGAAATGGAAGCTCGCCCTTGCGGGTCCAGAATCTTGGGGTTCAATGATAGGTAGCTATGCTCAAATTCTCGGAAGTATGGATGGGGTGGAACAAGCCCTGACCGCTCTGGATGAGGTGACCTTGGATGACTTCAAGCAGTTTGTCGCCACCCACTTGGTGAAGTCTCAGCGCACCACTATCGTCTTCGTTGGGGGGTCAGAATGAAGTACTTAATTTGGGTCCTTCCCCTGTTCATTCTCTCGTGCGCTGCCAAGCATTACGATCCGGGCCCACGGGCACTGGATGAGGCCGCAGCACCGGTCCGGCTTGTGCACCAGCCCGCCTCGGGGCCGGTGGTTTGGATGCAGGTCATGGTGCGGGCTGGCAGTGCCCACGACCCAGTGGGCAAGGAAGGCTTGGCCCACCTCACTGCCCAGCTGTTGCGCCAGGGCGGGATGGGCGAATTGACCCCCATCGATGTGGAGACTGCACTCGATGAGATGGGGACGGACATCCAGGTCGTGGTCGACAAGGAGCTCGTTAGTTTTCGAATTAAGTGTGTCCAAAGCGACGCGCCGCGAGCGGCCGCACTCCTGGGGTCGATGTTCAAGGCTCCAGGCTTTGACCCTTTGGCTCTCGAACGCATCAAGGATGATGGGATTGAGTGGCTGGAGCGCGGCATCGTCGGTTCCGATGAGCAGCTGGGAGACGAAGTGTTCCAGTCGTGGATGTATCAGGCCCATCCCTACGGTCATCCGGTTTCGGGACGGTCCGGTGTGATCGGGACCTTTGAGGTGTCGGATGTGATCGCATACCATTCAGACCGCTATGTTCGGCCGGTGATGGCCATTGGTGTGGCGGGGCATGTCGAAGATGAGGTGCTGGCGCAGCTGGTAGCGGATCTTGGTGCCGCGCCAGGCAAGCTGTACCGAGATGTCACTCCCCGGCCCGTCAGCCCAGTGCTGGGGCGGTCGATGCTGATCGTGACCAAAGCCACCACGGGTACGGGCATTCATTTTGGACATCCCACCCGCCTTAGACGGGACCACAAGGACTGGCCTGCGATGATGTTGGCGGTGACAGCACTCGGTGAGCATCGACAGTCCCATGGACGGCTGTACCAAGCCCTCCGTGAAAAGCGGGGCTTGAATTATGGAGACTACGCATACATTGAGAGCTATCGGCAAGCAGGGTGGAGCTCAGCGCAGCAGCCGGGTACAGGTCGGGTGGACAATCCGTTCAGTGTATGGATTCGCCCCACGACACCGGGCAATGCTGCATTCGCACTGAAGGGTGCGGTGGACATCGTCGAACGGTGGGTATCAGACGGTCTTGAGCCTGCGGAATTTGAGCGAATGAGGACGTATCTTCAGCGGCGGATTGCGCTATGGGCTGCAGATCCTGGACGCCGCCTTGCGTGGGCCCTCGAGGCCCGTGTCATGGGCTGGCCCAACCCCATCGACACATTACCGTCGGAGATTGGAGCGTTGACCATCGGATCGGTAAATGCGGCCATTCAAGCTCACATTGATCCCCAGCGACTGCGGATCGTGGTCGTGACTGAAGATGCCGATGCCTTCGAGAAAGCCATCCAAGGAACGAATAGCACACCGATGGAGAGTTCCTCGGCCGCACCGAATACAGATGCTGGTTTGGCCGCAGAGGATGGCCGAATCAGTGGACTTTCATTGGGGGTCGGTGAGGTGAACCGGGTCGCAGCCGATGGTGTCTTTCGATAGGCTCGGCGCCCTGCCTCTGGTCTCCGTGCTACCCTTGGGGCACCTGAGAGGTGTGTTGGATGGATGCCGAAGACTTGGTTGGACTGGATCGTTTGGGTCGTTCGTTGGCACGGCAGATCGCCCGTATGCCCGCGCCATGCATGATCGCGATTCACGGTGCGCCCGGTAGCGCCAAACGGGATTTTCTCAAGCGGTTGAGTTCGCTTGTGGCCGATTCACGGGCGCTGGACCTGAAACCGGGTCGTGAGTTGTTTCCTCAAGTCATTTGGTTTGACGCATGGAAATACGCCAAACAAGGCAATGTCCTGGCTGGAATGGTGTCTCGAATCGCTCGTCAGGGTAGCGGTGGCGGCAGCATGCAGGAGCGGGTCCGAGATGTGGTGACCCAGCTCAATCGCATCGATATGTCCGACGATAATTCCGCCCGACCAGGCCCTGTGTTTACCGAGGGGGAAATGGAGCCGGTGGATCGACTGCAGCAGGGCTTTGCCGGGCTGGTAAAGAGTGTTCGTGGCGGTCGCCCTGGCAAGGTGGTGATGTGCATCGAGGGCCTTGACCGGCTGCGCCCCAATGTGCGCTGGCAAGTACTGGATGGCATCCGTTTGATGATCGGCTCAGATGCGGAGATAGCGGTCTTGGTCGCCATCGGAGGCCAGGCGGCTGCGATGGCCGCTCGCTATGCGGAAGGGGACTTGCCGGGTGCAAGCATCGATCAAGTTCTCAGTGACCTCTTTGAGCTGTCTGTCACGATTCCAAGTCTCGAGGTTCGCCGGATTGGGTCCATGCTGCAGCGGTATCTGGGCACCGATCAGGAGGTCCTTCGAAAGGCCTTTGGACCCGATGCGGTGAACGGTCTCGCGGCGGCGGTGGCGCACCGGCCCCTGGGTTCGCCACGGTTTATCTTTCGATTGGTACAGCGGGTGTTGCTCTTGGCGGAGTACGCCATCGAGTCGATGAATCAACGAGAATTGACGGAGGCTCAGTGGTGCTGGGTCATTGTCAGCGAACGTTGGCCGGGCTTTCGACGACTCATGATTCGCGGGGGACGGCGGCGCTGGGCTGAGCTCTCAGTGGCGGTGGGAGCACTGGCTTCTGGAGGTGGCTCTGGGGCAGCGGTGGAAGAAGGCGGGATTGGACGTGAACTCCATGCGGACCCCATTCTCTCCGACTACCTAAAGCTCCATGCGGACGGCTTTGAGCGAGATGCGGACGGCATACTCTGGCTCGAGAACTTGCTGCTCTCGACGGGTCTCTGAGATGGCTCCAAACCGACTGAGCATGGTGGTCGGTCGGGTGGTCATGGGTGCGGCTCGCCGGGTCAAGCCATTGGTTCCCAAGCGACTCGCAGCCGCAGCAGAAGATAGATTTTTTGGCGCTGTTTTTCATCTGACTCGGGTAACCAATGACAATTACGGCAATGGAACCAAAGAGAAGCCTGCGGGGCTCGGTAAGAACAGATAGGCGTTGCCCAAATCGAGGGCGGTATGGCTGAGATGTTCGGAGAACGGTTGGTGGCAGCGGTCAGGGAAACCGGCAACTGCGCGGTCGTGGGTCTTGATCCTCACTTGGATCGCTTCCCAGCCCACTTGCTCGAGCGATATCAGGGGCGCACAGGTGCCGAGTTCAGGAAGGAAGCAGCCTTGGCTGTGGTGGCATTCAATCGGTTGGTCATCGAGTCGGTCCGGGGTGTGGTCCCAGCGGTCAAGCCGCAGTTTGCGTTCTATGAGGCTCTTGGGTCACACGGGTTTGCCGCGCTAGAAGAAACGTGTGGCATGGCAAGGGATGCGGGTCTGCTGATTGTCGCCGATGCCAAGCGTGGCGATATCTCGTCTACAGCCGCCGCCTACGCTCGCTCCATTTTGGCATCCGATGGCCCGTTTCATTGCGACTCAGTCACCGTGAATCCCTGGATGGGGCCCGATACACTCGACCCTTTCATCGAGGTCTGTGGCGAGACCGGTGGTGGAATCTTTGTCTTGGTTCGCACCACCAACCCTGGCAGCGCATGGCTTCAGCATCATGGCGATCCCACCGGTGCGGAGACGGTGGCCTGTATGCTCGCACAGAAGGGAGAAGCCCTGACCGGACCGAGTGGCATGTCCAGCATTGGTGCGGTGGTTGGCGCGATGACCGGTGATGAGGCGGCACAGCTGCGCACACACATGCCAGGGGCCTGGTTTTTGGTTCCAGGCGTTGGCGCTCAGGGCGGGTCAGAAAAGGACGCTATCGCTGGGTTGAGGAGCGATGCAATGGGCTGCTTGGTAAATTCAAGCCGGGGTGTTCTGTACCCGCCTTCTACAGGTCGTTCGGAATACGACTCTGAACCCGGGATGTGGATTTCAAAATCGGCGAAAGAGCACGCAGAACGCTTTAAATTCGACGTTTGAGTCCGTTTGATTTACCCCGGTTTACAGATTGGGAGAGTCGAATGTTTCGAGCTGTTTTGTTGAGTATGGTCTTTTTGTGTCTGGGATGCAGTGGCGCCGGGCAGTACCAAGGTGTTTTGAACAGCGGTATGGACGGCAGCCCCATGGGCGCAGTGCGGTTGGTGGCAAAGGCTTCGCCGATGCCGCCCGATCTCACCTGTCAGGTTCGCGAGGTCACCACCGGTCCAGATGGGACGTTTGCATTCCTCGATCTGTGCCGGGAGCAGAAGTACATCATGAACATTCCCGCCCCCAACCTTCAGTTGTCTGGGTCAGTCACCGTCGCAGGTCAAGAGACCCCCGAAGCCATCGCTCACCAGGCATGGCGGAGCCCCGACGGACCTGGCGCTTATCGGCTGCATGGTGAGGTGGTGTCCGCCATCCCGACATTCTCCGATGTGAGCGTGGACAAGTCCAAAGATGGCTCGACCGTGCGCTATCCCGACATGAAACCCACAGGCCGGGTCATCACCATTGGTTCCGGTGAACACTTGGTGCTCAGCGGCAAGCGTGTGGTTCAGGACATGCAGATTCTTCCACTGGTGTCTCAGCCAGGGCGGGTGTCCCTTCTTGGTGACACGATTCGCAACCACGTTTTCATCGGTGTTCAGTTTGATGCAAAAAGCAAGGCGACCGCTGTGAGCGCAGAGTTGGACCCGAGCAAGGTCACTGAGATCTTGATTCGAGGAGAGGGGATGAAGTTCATCGCCCACGATGCATTGCCCCAAGGTAGGTACGCGTTGTTGGGAGAGAAGGACTCTCGCGTCACGATTCTCGACTTTGGTTCCAGTCAGGCACCTGCAAAATAGAGCACTGACCACAGCCGATGGCGATAGATGGTGTTCATGAACATACTCGTCACAGGTGGATCCCGAGGAATTGGCCGCGCGATTTGTGTGGAGCTAGCCGCTCCGGGTAATCGCGTTTTGATCAATTATTTGCGCAACGAAAAGGCCGCGGAAGAGACGGCGGAAATGGTCCGAGAAAAGGGTGCTGAGCCTCTGATCGTCCAGGGGAACGTGCGCTCAGAATCGGACCTTAAGTGCTTGGCTGAGGCGATGGACACCGTCGATGTCCTCGTGCACAACGCGGCCGTCGGTGCGCTTCGACCTCACGACAAGTTGCGCCCCAATCATTGGGACCTGACACTGGAGAGTTCTCTTCGACCATTTTGGCTTCTCACCAAGTATGCAAACCTCTCGGAGGGAGCCTCAGTGATTGGTATTTCCTCCTTGGGCTCTCGGCGGTTCACGCCTGGCTATGCGGCAATGGGGGCAGCCAAAGGGGGACTTGAGGCACTCACGCGGCAGCTTGCAGTTGAGCTGAGTCCTTTCAAGATACGGGTCAATACGGTCTGCGGTGGACTGATCGAGACGGAGACGCTCGACTATTTTCCCGACAAAGAAAAGATGATTGAGTTCGCTACCGAGCGCACCCCGTTGGGCCGCATTGGTCAGCCCGAAGATCTGGCGAGAGTGGTCGGGTTTTTGGCGTCTCCGAGCGCTGGATGGATCACGGGTCAGGTTGTTGTTGTGGATGGTGGCTACTCCGTCCTCTGAGTTTGTTATGGGGCGGGCATGGAGGCAGGTATGACCGCAGTGAATCTGGATCTCTCGGGTAAAACGGCACTTGTATGCGGAGCTTCCGCAGGCATTGGGCGAGCGACGGCACTGAGTTTGGCGGCCCATGGGGCTCATGTGGTCGTGTTGGCACGACGGCGGGAGCGCCTCGAGGCCTTGCTCCCAGAGCTTCGGCAGGCAGGGGCCGGCTCGGCGCGGGCGGTTGTGGCGGATCTGGACGATCGGGAGGGTCTCGCTGCGGCGGTGGCTGACGTTCGGGCACAGATCTTGATCAACAACACCGGCGGGCCACCCGCGGGTCGGTTGGCGGATGCCAGTGCAGAGGATCTGTTATCGGCCTTTACCCGACATGTGGTCGGTGCCCAGACCTTGGTACAGGCGATGCTTCCTGCGATGGAGGCGGCTGGCTATGGACGCATCATCAATGTGTTGTCCACTTCGGTGCGTGAGCCCATTCCGAACTTGGGCGTGAGCAACACCATCCGCGGGGCCATGGCGAGCTGGTCCAAGAGCTTGTCCAAAGAGCTGGGTGCAGGCATCACCATCAACAATATTTTGCCGGGGTTCACCGATACCGAGCGATTGGTAGGCCTCAAGGCTGCTGTTGCCGGTCGCACGGGGCAGACCGAGGATCAGGTCATGGCAGGCTGGATAGGGCGGGTTCCCGAAGGTCGCTTGGGCCGGCCTGAAGAGCTGGCGGGTGCGATTACCTTTCTGGTCTCTGAGGCAGGTGCCTACATCCGAGGGCAGAGCATCGCGGTCGACGGCGGCCGCTTGAACACAATTTAGGGGCCATCATGGAATTTGATATCTTCTTCTCCATTTCGCAGACCCCGGTGGACGGACATACGCCCACCGAGGCCACGATGTTTTCCAATTTTTTCGAGCAGGTCGAGGCTGCGGATGCCTTGGGCTACGGAACCGCTTGGGTCGCTGAGTCTCATCTCTCGACGGAAGTTCAGCAGCGACACACCAACGCCGTTGTACCTCACTGGCGTGGCGAGATTGGGCTGAACACCGACATCTTTCAGATGGGCCACAAGGTCTTCTCCCGCACGCGGAATATCAACGTTGGGTCCGCTGTCATGAACCTCGTGTGCAACGGCGGTCCCATTGCCCGGGCGGAGCAGGTGGCTGCATTCTGTACCCTTCATGGAATGGACCCAGAAGAACGGCGACGGCTCTGCATTGGCTTCTCAGCGGGACGCTTTCAGTTCATGAATGAAGCGTATGGAATCGTGCCGAGAAATGAGGTCGAGAAGGCTGCGTGGCCCGCGTTGCGTGGCCAGGTCTTCGCCGAAGCATGCGAGATATTCCTGCGCCTGTTGCGTGGCGATGCCCTGAGCAGCGACGACATTCGAGAGACTCGGCTGGCCCGTGGAAACTTCCGGTCCGACGACGACTGGGAGCGGGTCAAGACCGCGGCTGGCGAACCTGGGGCAGAGAGCATTCTCTTTGACCGCCGCTGGGTCTTCGACGAGCTCCAGATCGTACCTACGGAATGGCGGAGAGATTTGTTGGACTTGGTGATCGGAAGTCACGATCCACGGCTTCAAGTGGATGTGAACCAGTACATGCCGGTCAAGGTGTTCAACTTGTCGATTACCCAGCCAGAGATCATCGATGCCACCCATGCGCGAATGAAGGACTGTTTTCATGAGGCCGGCGGTGCTTGGCAGCGCCCCCACATGCCTCGGACGGTGATGGTATTCCTCAACGAGCAACCCGGTCTGACGCCCGGTCAGCGGAGTCAGGCGGCCAAGGAGGAAGCTGAAGCAGCCCTCGGCGCCTACTGGACTGCCCTTGAGGGAACCTTGGACCCCGCCAAGGTGGCCCGGGCCGCAAACAATGCAGTGATCGGAAACGCAGCGGAAGTCGCTGAACAGATCCGAACCCGCTTCGATCCGAGCGACCGATTGATGCTCTGGTTTGACTTCTTCAACCACGACTCTGGTCGTGTGGTCGCGAACATGGAAGCCTTCCGGCATCAGGTCATGCCGCTGGTGAACCAATGAAGCAGCCGTCCTCCGTAGCCCCCGGTCGTCCAGGCGCGGCCGTCTATCCAGATAGCCCCCTCGGAGAGGACATCGAAGGGATTCCCACGGGGCGTCATGTCGAGTGGGAGCCTCTGGTTGACTATCGGAGGAACGGAGTCAGCGAGACCACCATTCACGGTGCGGTGGCGTGGGCTTCTGGGGATCGACTGATTCACAGCTTCGGTGGGAACGTGCTCTGCTACGGCCGAAGCATGATGAAGCCCATCACCATGAAGATCTTTACAGACGACTTGGATGGTGTGCTCAACTGGGATCAGAAGGCGATATCGGTTGCCAGTCACAACGGCGATACCGAACACGTGGCTGCCGCGCAGTCCATCCTTTCGGAGTCCGAGTGGGGCTTGATGCAGACTCCGCTCGATGTGCCACTGATTCAATTTGGTCGACAGGTTCGCCGCAAGCGTCGGTGGTACCACTGTTGCTCTGGCGAGCACGCAGCGATTCTTCGCGGGTGTCGGATTCGTGGCTGGGAGCGGGCTGGATACACTCTGCCTCATCACCCATTCTCTCAGGCCTTCATCGATGTGCTGCGTCGTACGCTGGGCTCAGACTGGAACCCAAAACGAATCGCCAGAGATGGCTGTGGTCTGCCCACCGTCTCCAACACTGTGTCGGAGTTGGCCTTGTTGTATGCACGGTTGGTGGTGGAGAAGGACCAAGATTGGATCTGGGAATCCATGACTCGGAGTCCGGACCTGGTGGGTGGTTTCAATCGCCTTGACTCGACCATCATTAAGGCCGGAGAGGGGCGAGTCATCGCCAAAGAAGGCGCGGACGGCCTGCTCGGAATCGCCGTAGAGCATCCGGACTACCCAGACGGCCTGGGCATTGTGATCAAGATCGCCCACGGATGGAACTCCGGTGCGACCTGGTTTGTGGCCCGCTCGGTTCTCGGTGTACTCGGTATCGATCTGCGAAACCCCTACCCACTGCATCGGCAGAAAGCCTTCATGGTGCCAGGAGTAGTCCCTCCCGAGCTGTTGCCCAAGCTGGAAGCCATTCCCACCTGGGATGAGTGGGACCCAGATGAAGACCGTTGGTACTATGATTGGAATCAATACGTGACCCAGGGGGGCGAGTGAGCGAGACCTTTCACAACTGCATTGCCGGCGACTTTCGCCAAGCTCGGTCTGGCCAGACTCTCGACAATCACTCGAGTGTCACCGGCGAAATTTTATGTACGATTCCCCGCTCGGATTCAATGGACGTGGCCGATGCTGCGGAAGCCGCCGTGGCTGCCCAGCGAGGCGAGTGGGCACAGTGGACCGTGGCCCAGCGGGCGGACTTGCTCGATGATGTTGCGGACCTGATTGAGGCCCGTCTTGAGGAGATCGCTGCGCTTGAATCGAGGGATACAGGAAAGCCTTTTCGCCTCGCAGCAACAGTGGATGTGCCTCGGGCCATCGCCAACTTTCGCTTCTTTGCTTCTGCCGCCCGGCAGCACCACGATGGTTCCCACGAGATGGCCAATGCCATCAACTACACCCTTCGTCGTCCAGTCGGTACGGTGGGGCTGATCACGCCATGGAACCTGCCGCTGTATTTGCTCACATGGAAGACCGCCCCGGCCCTGGCGATGGGAAACACCATCGTTGCGAAGCCAAGCGAACTCACGCCGATGAGTGCCACGGTCTTGGCTGAAATTCTTCATGAGGTGGGCCTGCCTCCTGGGGTATTCAATCTCGTCCATGGGCTCGGTCACGAGGTCGGTCAGGCCATCGTAGAGCACCCCGATATCGGCGCCATCTCCTTCACTGGCGGAACGTCGACCGGTGCGACGGTTGGACGCACAGCCAGCGAGCGTTTCAAGAAGCTGAGCCTGGAGCTTGGCGGAAAAAATGCCACTGTGGTCTTTGATGACTGCGATCTCGACAAGGCCGTCGCGGGTGCGGTACGGGCGGGCTTCGCCAATCAAGGGCAGGTCTGTCTGTGCGGCTCAAGGGTTCTGGTTCAAGAAGGCATCTACGATGAGTTCGTCGCTCGCTTCGTTGCCAAAGTGAGCGAAATGAAAGTCGGCGACCCCGCGGAACCGGACACCAATCTCGGAGCGGTCATTTCTACGGCCCACCGGGACAAGGTGGAGGCTTACATCGCATTGGCCCAAGAAGAAGGCGGGACCATTGCCACCGGTGGGGTCCGGCCGGAGCTGGATGCTCCGCTGAATGCGGGCGCTTTTCTCAGACCCACTGTGATCACTGGACTCTCTACGGATTGCCGTACAGCAACCGAAGAAATCTTCGGTCCGGTCGTGACGGTGCACACCTTTGTGGATGAGGCCGATGCCATCTCCAAGGCCAATTGCGTGGTGTATGGGCTGGCTGCCAGTGTGTGGACTCAGGATCTGGGGCGCGCACACCGGGTCTCAGCGGCGCTGGATGTGGGAATGGTATGGGTGAATACTTGGCTGCTGCGGGACCTTCGCGTACCATTCGGTGGGATCAAGGCCAGTGGTGTGGGCCGAGAAGGTGGACGCCACAGCCTCGAGTTTTTCTCTGAGGTCAAGAACGTCTGCATTGCCATCGACTGAGGAGGGCGTCATGGGTCGTATTTTTTTCCTGGGCTTGTTGGTCGGATGTACTCCCAAGAGTGCCGACACATCTGAAGATGGGGCTGGACTGCGGGCATTTCCGGACACGTTCATGTGGGGTGCGGCCATGGCCGGATTCCAGGTGGATGCAGGGTGCCCTACGCTGAGCCCTGAAGAGTGCGAGGATCCCAACTCGGATTGGTATCAATGGGTCACAGATCCTGAGCTCATCGCCAACTCTACCAATCATCTCAGCGGGGACCCCATGTCCAAGGGGCCGGGTCACTGGGAGCTGTACCCAGAAGACTTTGCCGCTGCTGCGGATGACCTCAACCTGAACACCCTGCGTGTGAGCATCGAATGGTCGCGGTTGTTTCCAAACGACCCGGGTGAAGTGAGCACAGTTGAGGAGCTTGCCGAACATGCAGACATGGATGCGGTCACGGCATATCGGACCTACTTCGATGCGATGCGGGCGGCCGGTTTGGAGCCGATGGTGACCCTCAATCATTACACCCTTCCGTTGTGGATTCACGATGGAAAGGAATGCAATGCCGACATCGAAGGGTGCGAAAATCGAGGGTGGGCCGACCCAGAAAGAATGGTGGCAGCGATTGGCCTATACTCGGGCTTTTGTGCCATGACCTTCGGCGATCAAGTGGACCTGTGGGCCACCCTGAATGAGCCCTTTGCTGTGGTGTTGGCTGGCTATATGTTTCCCTCGGCCGAGCGAACCAATCCACCCGGTGTGGTCAATCCTTCGCTGGCCATAGAGGTCGCCTTTGCCCTCGCGGAGGGTCATGGTGCCATGTACCGGGCCGTTCACGAATACGATGACGTCGCCCGTGTCGGTGGGGTTCCAAACCTGGTGGCGGTCAAGCCGTCGGACCCCGACAACGTCGATGACATCCGGGGTGCAGAACACTTGGACTATGTCTACAACCGAGCGTGGTTGAATGCGGCCATCAACGGTGACTTTGACCGAGACCTGGATGGGGTGGTGGAGGAGACACGGGATGACATGGGAATGGACTTTATCGGAGTCAACTACTACACACGGATCACGGCCAAGGGCCTACCGATCAACATCGTCCCCGGCTACGACTACATGGACTTTTATCCTGAGGTCACCTGGGAGGAGTACAACCCCGGACTGGGTGAAGTGGCACGACTGGCCCACGAGTATGGGCTTCCAGTGATGATTACGGAAATGGGCACGCCTGAGATGGATGGGGCCGCAGAGCGGATGTTGATTCCCGCACTGGATGGTTTGTTGGATGCCATCGATGACGGGGTTGAGGTGGAGGGATTCTATTTTTGGAGCCTCATCGACAATTACGAGTGGAACCATGGCATGGATATGCGCTTTGGCCTGTACAGCGTGGACACAACGACCAAGGTGCGGACCATCACCGATGTGGGCTTGGCCTACGGTGAGATCGCAGCGACCAACGCCCTGCCGTAGACGCTAGGTTTGACACGATTGCAGTGGAATACTCGACTCTAAGTTGACTGTGGCTTGCGTTGTGGTGCTACGATCTATGTATGAAGCCTATCTTCTTAAGTTTGTTGGCCTGTTTACTGTCTTGTTCTGAACAGAAGCTCACCGCCCACAATGCGGAGCCGTCTGCATTCATTACGTCTCATACCAGTGGCACAATCGTGACCGAGGCTGGAGTCGCACTAGAGGGGAGTGTCTCCGACCCAGACGGCAGAACCGAAGACTTGAAGACGACCTGGCTGGTGAATGGTGAGGACGCATGCGACGGTGAGACGCCCGATGAGGATGGCTTGAGTCGCTGCGCGGTGGTGCTGAGAGATGGTGCCAATGATGTTCAACTTCAGGTTCGTGACCCGTCCAATGCTGTAGGCAGGGACACCATTATTATAGAGGTCAGGGTGGTCGATACCGAGCCTCCCACAGCTCGCGTGGACAGCCCGGTGGACGGCGACGTGTTCTACACGGACCGAAAAGTCACCCTCATAGGAATGGTTGACGATGCCGAAGATGAGGCTGACGCACTGACTGTGGTGTGGTCCAGTGACATCGACGGCCCGCTCGAAGAAGACCTTACGGTTGATTCCGATGGGGCGGTGTCGGGTCATGTCTACCTCACCGAAGGCGAGCATGCGCTCACGCTCCAGGTCACCGACACCGACGGCAAGACAGGCTCCGATTCTGTGGTCGTCGACGTGGGACCACCGAACCTTCCGCCCGAATGCAGCATCACATCACCGGAGACAGATGCGCTTGTGGATCCCGATGGCGAGACGACCCTGGTTGGGATGGCTGCGGATGCCAACCAAGCATCGAATACCTTGGACGTCACATGGTCGAGCGACAGGGATGGGGTCCTTGGGACCACCGCACCGTCGACGGGTGGCGCTGTAACCACGGTGGTCTCTGGCCTTCACGCGGGCATTCATACGATCACGCTGGAGGTCACCGATGAGCTCGGTGAAACCTGCACATCATCTGTCGTTGTCGCGGTGGGTACGCCGCCTGAGATCACCATCAATGCGCCGGTGGGAGGGTCGATCCTGATGGCTGTGGACGAGGCCCATCTAGCGGCAACAGCCTTGGACGCAGACGATGCTGAGACGTTGCTCTATGTGGGATGGTTCTCCAGTATGGACGGAGATCTCGGGGGCTCGAGCGCCGATGAGTTTGGCGATGTTGCGGTGGGGGCGACGCTCTCACTTGGAGAACACACCCTGACGGCCACGGTCACCGACAGCCATGGGCAGACGGCTACCGATACGGTCACGTTTACCGTCGAGGATGTGCCGGTGGTCAGTGGAGTCGAGATTAGCCCGGATCCGGCTTTGGCTACGAATGTGCTCACCTGCACCTGGACGTTCTTCGATGAGACGGGTGGGGATGCATCGCTGGCTACCTGGGCCATCAACGGAACCGATGTGGCTACCGGCCCAACCCTTGCCAGCGGCCATGCTCATGGAGACCTTGTCACGTGTACCGTTGTGCCGTCCGATGGTGTCCTCACAGGTGAAGGCCTCAGCGATGAACTCGTGGTCAGCAACTCGACGCCGTCCATCGATGGGGTGGCAATCTCTCCCTCGGCACCCACCGCCAGCAGCCCGCTTGAGTGCACATACAGTGGCTTCTTCGATGCGGATGGTGAGTCGGATGTCTCTGAGATGGTCTGGACCCTCGGTGGTGCAGAGGTGGGCACGGGTCCGGTCTTGGCGAGTGGCTATGACCGAGGCGATGAGGTCACATGCACAGTCACGCCCACAGATGGCACAGACGATGGCCCCCCTCTCTCGGCCTCCGTGGTCATCGAGAACACCCCGCCCGAAGTCGTGTCCGCATTTCTGAGTCCCTCAGAGGCGTTCACCAACTCCACTCTGAGCTTGACCGTCACCACCACAGATTTCGATGGAGACTCCGTCAGCCTGAATCATGCATGGACCGTAGATGGCACAACGGCGGCAGAGACCGGCGGTACTTTGGACGGCGCGACTTATTTTGACAAGCACCAGGTGGTTCAGGTCACGGCAACCCCGAGTGATGGATTCACTTCGGGCAGCCCATCTACGCCGCTCAGCATCACCATCTCCAACAGTCCGCCCAGTCCACCGTCGCTGGTATTTATTCCGGAGGCCCCTGTGGAAGGGGAAGACGATGTGTGGTGTACGGTAGACGGGCCTGCGACGGACCCGGATGGGGATGGAGTATCCTTAGGCTTCACATGGGAGCTGGATGGCTCGCCTTGGGCTGGTCCAACCCTCAGTACCGTTGAGACTGGCGATACCATTGCACTGTCGGAGACGGAAGACGGGCAGGTGTGGCGGTGCACAGTCACTCCCGACGACGGGGAAGATTTGGGTCCGGCGGTCAGTGCAGAGGTCACGATCGACAACGCCCAGACTCGGGTATTCGTTACCTCAGAGGCTACGTCTTCCGATATGGGGGGACCTTCTGGGGCGGACGCCCATTGCCAAGCCGTCGCAGACACCGCGGAGCTTGGAGGAAGTTGGGTGGCCTATGTCAGTGGTGGAGGTGCATCTGCCATCACCCGCATTTCGGATGGGCCATATTACCGACTCGACGGGGTTCTGATTGCCATGGACAAGGCGGACCTCACCGATGGTTCCATCGCGGCGCCCATTTCGATCAACGAGAACCTGAGCTTCACATCGACCTCGGTATGTACTGGGTCCTCAGCGGCGGGCTACGCAACCGGGGGTTCCACAGCTTCAGGGGGCAACTGCGTGGGATGGACCCGGGGCTGTGGCGTATGTGATGGCAACCACTGGTACGTGGAGGTGGGCGACTCGAATCGGACCTCCGACGATTGGTCGACCAAGGGGTGGAATTTCTGCGGCTCTTGCCACCTGTACTGCTTCGAGCAGTAGCCACAAGACTACGAGCGGATGCCGTCCAGGAATCGGCTTGGTGCACACAGTCCCCGTCGGTCCTTTTCGTAGGAGCTCAGCGTGAGCGTCTTCTTCGCTCGGGTAACGGCCACATAGAATACCCGTCGGTCCTCATCGGTGTTCCCGTTCTCGATTGCACTCCACATGGGGAATCGTCCATCGGCGAGGCCGGGCACGAATACATGATCAAATTCGAGCCCCTTGGATTGGTGGATTGTGATGATCCGCACCCCATCCATTGCATCGAGCAGATCCTGCTCCCTTGCCAGACTCGCCTGGTCGAGGGCCCGCCGAGTGGCCTCAATCGGCGGAAGGCTTGGGTCGTCGAGGCGAGCGATGCGCTGGGACAGATCCTCCAGGTGGCCGAGGCGTCGCGGGTCCAAATTTCGTTGGTAATAAGCGAGCAGTCGTCCCTCGTGGAGGATGCGATGCACCAATACGCCCGGCCGCTCTCCCTGGGCGGCCCAACCGTCGAGCGACAGTCGCAGCTTTTCAAAGGCTGGCGCAAACTGAGCCATGAGCTGCTGCCGATGGGTCCGGTCTCGGTGTGAGCGGTCTGCCAATCGAAAGAACAGGTGGACGGTGGTCTTCACATCGTCCAAGGCCCGGTGAGTGGGATCTTCGGGCAACTTGAGCAAGACGGCCAAGTCCCCCAGCCGGTAGCTGTCCGACTGCAGCAAGCGTCGGGCATAGCGCAACGAGTCAAAGTGGGGCCCAAATTTCATGGGCGTACCCACCCGTCGGCCGTGGCTGGCCAGCATTCGCAGGTCAAACCGCACATTGTGGCCCGCAACCGGCGTTGAGCCGATGAAGGCCTGAAATTCACCGAAGACCACCGCTGGGTCTCGTCCCTCACTCGCCAGCAACTCGTCGCTCAGACCGTGGACAGACTCCGAATCGCCGACGGTCTGGGTGGGTCGGATCAGCGCCTGGTAGCTCTCGACCATCTCGCCGCAGCGGACGCGAACGGCTGCAACCTCAATGATCTCGTCCGTCGTGGGGTTGACTCCCGTGGTCTCAGTATCGAGCACCACGTATTCTTCACAGTCCAGGCCCCACATGGGGTCTCCCCGTTCGACGATGGTGGTGTCCAACAGGTCTACCAACCGCAGTCCCACATCGTTTCCCTCGCGCTGGATGCGACTCAGGGTTCCGACCCCAATTCCCCGCACCAATTTCAGCGCGATCCTGTGGGCTGCTGTAGGCGAGTCTCGGTCCACTACGAGCTTGAGTAAGGCCAGTGCATCCTTCACTTCCATCCGGCGGAAATACCGAAAGGCCTCGATGGTGGCATGGGGGACTTGGTGGGCAGAGAGTGCTTTGGCAATAAGCGTGATGGTCCAATTGGTCCGGCAGAGGACGGCGATATCCCTCGGAGAAATGCCCGCTTGGACTAAGTCCGCCGCTCGCTTGGCGATGCCCACCGCCTCGTCATCGGGGGAGGGGAAGATGGCGATCTCTGGCTCAACTCCGTCCTCTAGTCCGTCTGCAGCCTGGACATGGGTGGCCCGGTCGGAGAGGCCCGCAGCAACCGCATCGGCAACGTGTAGGAGCGCCTTGGTCGAGCGGTAGTTGTCTTCGAGGAGAATTCGCGTGGCGGGCCCTCGGTCTTGCTCAATTCGATCGATGAGTACCTTGGGCTCAGACCCCCGCCAGCCGTAGATGGTCTGGTCCAAGTCGCCGACCAAGCACAAGGACTCCGCCTTGGCGCAGAGGTGTCGGATCACATCATATTCACTCAGGTGCGTGTCCTGAACCTCGTCTACCTGAACCCAGTCAAAGCGATCGGCCCAACGACTGGCAGTGGCTTCGCTCTCGGTGAGGGCGGCCCTCGTCAGATACACCAAGCCCCCAAAATCAACCGCTCCCCGCTCACTGAGCGCCGATAGGTATCGTTTGGCCCAGGGCTCTGAACTGAAGGCTGCGGTGGCGTATCGCTGGAGGCTGGCCATACCTACATCTTCGCTCGACATCTCGGCGTGCAGACGGAACATGGCTCGGCGTGGCTGGTCTACTCCGAGATCTCTGACCAGAGCCTCAGAGTCTTCTTCATCGTGCACCCAGAGCGACGGACTCAACCCAAGTTGCCGGGCTTCGGTACGAAGAATCCAAGCGCAGAGCCCGTGAAAAGTATGTACGTGCATTCGCCGCGCGGCGATGGCATCTCGTTCGTGCAGGCTCTCCCGCATACGCTGGGCAGCCCGGTTGGTAAAAGTGATGGCCAGGATTCTAGCGGGCTCGATTCCTTTCGAGATCGCGAATGCCACTCGCTCCGACAATGTAGTGGTCTTGCCGCTGCCTACAGCAGCCAGCACAAGAACAGTTTTATCGGTGCATTCGGCAATGGCGCGTTGGCGTGGGGAAAACTCCATCTCTATTGCCTATTCTCTTGGGCTGGACCGTGGTGATTGTTGGATGGGCTGAATACACAGACTTCGTTCTCAAGGAGAAAGCCATGGAAGGTCGCATTGTAGCCGGAGCGCTCGCACCTCACCCACCACATTTGGTGTATGCGGACAATCCCCCGCAGAATGAGCCCACTGCGGAGTGTGGTTGGGAGACACTGCGATGGGGCTATGAGCGATTGCGGGCTGACTTAGACAAGCTCGACTACGACTCGATCGTTGTCCTGAGCCCCCACTGGCAGACGTATGTCGGGCATCACTTTCTCGGCGTTCCCCACTTCAAGTCGCTGAGCGTCGACCCCGTCTTCCCAAACCTGTTCCGATACCACTATGAACTCGATGTGGATGTGGAGTTGGCGCGGGCCATCTGCGATGCAGGGGCTGAGCAAGGCTTGGTCACAAAGATGATGGAGAATCCGGACTTTCGGGTCGACTATGGAACCATCGTTTCTTGCCACCTGACTCGCCCGGCCTGGGACAAGCCAATCGTGGGCATTTCGTCTTGTCGATCCACCTCCTATTACAGCGTGGAGGTCATGGCTGAGCAGGCGCGCGCCCTTGCTGAGGCCACCAAGGCGGCGGTCAAAGCCAGCGGAAAACGGGTGGTGCTGCTGGCATCCAACTCCTTGTCTCACCGCCACTTTACGACGGAAGCTGATGTGCCGGAGGACATGAGTCGCGAGCACATCATGAACCATGCGCAGTACCTCTGGGACATGCGGGCCATCGATCTTCTTCGGAATGGAAAGACGGCGCAGTTCATCGATGAGATGCCTGAATTTACCAGTCAGGCCATATCGGAGACCGATGCAGGTGCCTTAAGTTGGATGCTTAATGCCCTGGACCTTCCCGACTATAAGGCCGAGCTGTATGGCTACGGCACGGTCATCGGCACTGGAAATGCAGTGATGGGTTGGTTCCCCAAGGAAAACTCATGAACGTCGTCAAAGGAATCATCGTACCGGGCATTCCACATCCGCTCTTGTGTCCTGAGGCCAACGAGGGCTGGGGTCGCTTGCGGGCGGGTTTTGAAGCGGCCGCTCAACAAATCAAAGAGAGTGGCGCTGAGCGACTGTTGATCTACAGCACCATGTGGCCATCGGTCATCGGGCACCAGATCCAAGCAGACCCTGAGCCTTCTTGGGTGCATGTGGACGAGTTGTTCCACGACCTGGGATCCATTCCGTACACCTTCCGCATTGATGCTGAATTTGGGCATGCCTTTCGCGATGTGGCTGTAGCCCGTGGCCTGCAGGCCCGGACGGTGGCCTACCATGGCTTTCCCATCGACACGGGCAGCGTCGTCGCCCTCAAGCTGCTCAATCCAGACAATCGAATCCCGGCCTCCATCGTTTCCAGCAATGTTTACGCCGATCGTGCGGAGACCATCGTGCTTGGGAAGGCCGCTCGTGAGGCGATTGAGACCGATGGTAAGAAGACGGCAGTCGTGGTTGTCATGACCCTGTCCAATCGCCTGTTTACCGAGTTCATCGAGCCCCATGAAGACCACATTCATTCGGCCAAAGATGAGGAATGGAATGCCAAGCTCCTCGAATTCTTTGAGGGGGGCCGTCTCGAGGATGTAGCACAACTCTCGCGCACGATTCAGGACCAGATTCGTGTTCAGAAGGTGGTTAATTTCAAGCCGATGTGGTGGCTCAGCGCCGTAATGGGACAGCACAATCGCTACGAGGGTGACGTGTTGGCCTACGAGGCCCTGTTTGGTACCGGCGGCGCTGTGATCACGCTCACGCCCACCATGTCGAGCACGGGTGACAAGGAGTTTGATGAGGAGAACGTGGAGCACTACCGGGGAGATCGCTCTGTGCTGGGAGGCATGGATCCGAGCGCCCAGGTGGTACCGCAAGCTTTGGCCGCCAGCCCCAGCCCCAGCTCCAGTTCCAGCTCCAGTTCCAGCTCCAGTTCCAGCTCCAGTTCCAGCTCCACGGCAGTCCAGGACGGAC
>CAWVVG010000009.1:0-24699 GCA_963932775.1 uncultured bacterium | reverse complement strand
ACCATCAAATAGGTCGGGATGGGGCCGTCAAAATCGAATGAATGGGTCGTGGTGCCATCGTCGTGTTCCATCGATGGTTCCGGTATGCCATTGGCGACCACCGACAGTTCAGATGGCGCCCGAATGGCCCAGTGCAGGGTCGCCTTGTCCGCTGGGTCGTCGTAGACCACCAACCACCGGCGTGCACCCGACGGTTCATTGAAAGAGTGGATGGGGTCTCCCCAGTGCAGCCCCACTATGTCGTCGCTGGGAAACGTGGTCACCTGGTACTCGACCTGTATGTGTACAACGTCACCCAGCGAGTGGCCTTCACCCACATCAATCACAATGAATGGGTCCACTTCGGACCAGGTCTTGTCGATTCCGTCGACTCGAATTCGGTGGATGATGGGGCCGTCAGAATGGAGCCGAATCTGGACGGGGTTGGGCACTGTAGCCCGGGCCCGAATCGTGATGTCGCCTTCAAGTCTGGGCTCCTCGGGTTGGAGCCAAACCGAGATGTCATAATGCTCGATGTCCCAGTACTGTAGCGGCCCTGAACTGGAGGTAGGGGAACTGCTGCTGTGCTTTAGGGCGCTTCGAAGCGGGTCGGTCGGGGTGGCATGGGCGACAGAAAGCAGCCAAAGAAATGATGAAATGAGCATCAAAATCTCTGAGTAAGGCGCAAGTAGTATTGGCTGGGTCCTGGCTTGATGTCGGACCAAGGCCCCTCATCAAAGGCCCGTGCAATCCAGAGCCCAGCGAAGCGCGGTGAATGCCCCCAAAGGTCGACAACGCCACCGATGCCCGCAGTCCACCCCGATGCTCTTTGTCCATCGACCCACCCGGTCTCAAGTGCGCCAGAAAGCTGCACGGTGCTCAACCAGCCGAAAGCAATCGGGACAGATGCGTGGTGAACAGGCCTGAACCGAAGCTCTGTTGAGCCAAATATACTTCGCTGACCGATGTGGCGGTCGTATGCAAGGCCTTGCACGCCGCCACTTCCACCGAGACTGTGTTGTCGGTTGGCGATGTCTGACGTGGTACCACCGGCCTTGATTTCTGTCGCCAAGACAAGCGGCCCTGGCAACGCTCGAAGAACAATCCCCTTGAGTCCCAATGCATTGGACCGTTCCTTCACTTTGGGGACCCACCCCTGTCCACCATTGGCTTCCAGTCGGAAACCAGTCTCGCAGTAAGGCCAGTTGTCTCTGGTATCCACCCGCACTCCACCACCCAAGTCGATGGTCTGTTTGGCCATATTCGGGTTGTTCAAACCCGGATCCATCAAGGCGATAGAAGGACCCAACCAGGCCCTCCAGATTCGGTTTCGGCGGTCCACTTTCCGGCCAAATCCGTAGCCCAAACTGTAGGATAGACCGCCAAGTTCGATGGGGTTGGTGTAGGTAAACAGCCGGTGTGTCCAACGATTGGTGTGGGGTCTCCGAATCGTGGCATAGCCTGCCGCTGTGGCCCTTCTTCTGTTGAGGTTGATTTCCGCTATGTACCCAGAGAATGTGATGGTCCACGGCCGGGGCCAGATGTCGTTGTCCCGGTCTTCTTGGAGCACCTGAGCATTTGGATCGATGGCAACCCGTTTGGGGCGACGCTCACGGGTAATCTCCAAGGTGTCTGAACCTTTTGTAGTGGTCCAGGTCTTGGTGTCGCCGTCGACCACGAAGGTGACAGGTTCCGCGGGCATGGAGGGGTGAGCATCCCGAGTGAGCTGTATGTCCCAACCATTTGGGCGCCGGATAACGCGGGCACCTACGTCCGAGATGGTGGGATGAGTTCTCCACTCGGAAAAGCCCTGTATGGGTACGTGGGCCATCTCCGCTGCGGTCTCGAATGTCGCCCCTGCGGCGAGGGCTGTGGCCCAGGTATGGAGTGGCACTCCGCCAAAACGTCCGCTGATCTTGGCCCCTGCTGTTTGGGGAGGGGTGGGGTTATCGACCATTTCCAAGGGATCGTCTCGGAGTGGGTCGGTCGGCCATCCTTCCTCCAGAGTCTCTCCTGCAAAGGGTACCCGACCGTCGTAAAGAATCGAGTCCACACCTGGCAACCAGGTACGCCATCTGAATCGGTCACGGGTTGAGCGTGTCTCGAACGATTCACTGCGCAGTAGGGTGCCGGCGAGATCCCGAAGCCATGGGTCCACAACACCCAATGCCGCTGATTGGAGTCCGTTTCGGACCGAGGAAAGGTGGGTGGTCCAGTTCCGACCGCTCAATCGCAATGCTCGGTCCGACATGAACAGGGTGTGTGGCCCGTTTCGTACCAGACGGCGGCGCATTGGCGTTTCGACGACCACGAACGAGGAACCAACGTTGTGTTGGAGGCCTTTCTTGGCGATTGCAATGGTGCGTTTGTCTCTGAACGTTCTGGGGGGGCCGGAGTCGACTAGGGTCATTGTGGACTGGGGACTGAGGGCCACTTCTTGGACGCGCGCGTCGTAAAGAACGGCCAAGGAAAGGCGGTCGGCTTCGCCTTTCCAGCGAATGGTACCCGCTGACACAATACCGTTTAGCACTCCCGTAGCGCCCGGCGGTAGGACCAGCTCCACATCCCACTGCACCGTGGCGACCCTGCCGTCCGAAATAGGGTGGGGGTGCCACAAGCCATTGGAGAATAGCCCACGTCCTGGCACAGTCCCGCTGGCTCCAAATCGCCTGGGTAGGATTGCGTGAAAGCTTCTCGGGCGGGAGACGGTGCCCATATCCTCTAGGTAGATGGTGCCGGTCTCGGATGAGCGCGGAAAGGTCCTGTATCGGACTCGGTCTGCCACTGGAACCGGTAGCCTGGAGAGTAAATCCACCCACTCCAATTCACCATGGGGATTGGCTTCAAAGGTACCCTTGATGACCCTCAGATCACTTGAGACTGTTGCACGAATGCGAGCCTGGACCTGTTGGGCAGGCGCTACCACACCACCCAGCGCATTGAGGCACAGAAAGAGGAAAGTAAACACTTCGTTTAGTAGGTCAGACCGACCGACATGTTCACGGTAGGCAGCGCCTTGGCAACGATGGCTCCGCTCGTGGTGATGTGGAAATCACCGCTTCGAACTCGAATACCGAGGTGGCTAGTAAAGAGACTGAATCCCTCGGCATAGCTGTCGTTGCTCTTCATGCCGCTCACGGCGCCGATGCCCAGGTCTTGTTGACCCTCAGTAGAGAGCCTTGGCGCGGCATTGATTTTTAGGAATCCGATGCCAGCAAAGGGGACGACATCGGCATGGTTGATTCCGATGAGGTACCCGATGGGAAAGGTGTGTCCGATGCTTAAGCGCCCGTCCAGGGCACCGAGCTCAAGTTCATCGTTTCCGACGTAGCCGGTGTACCCCATTTGGAGCGTCACATCGGGCGCTTTTTTCCAGCCCTCTAAAACACTCCATCGGCCGAATCCGCCCAAGGCAGTTTGTCTGGAGAAACCGACCCAAGACCAATTGGCGCCCACTTCTAGTGAGAGAGGAAGCCCCTTGCGTACGGTCACGCCTGGTCTCCAAAGGACGTGGGTCGGGTCTTCGTCTTGGTGGACTCGCTCCCAGGGTGCGGGCTGATTGATGTTTTCACCACGCGCTGACAAGAATGCGAATGTGGACCCTACGGAGAGGTCGAATCCATTGAGGCCCAAGGTCTCTGCCGGGGCCAGGGGCGCGTTCATGATGCCGGCACCCAATTGACGGATGACGATGTCGTACGCACTGCCGATCGCTATGGGGTTGTTCACCGACGTTCCTCGCCATTCCGACATGGCTGAGAGGTTCACATCGTCTGGATACCCGGCGAATGCTGGGGAAGCCAAAGAGGCGGAAATCAACAGTGAGAGCAGTATGCGCATGGGCCCATCCAATGACGCATGGTAGCCCTGTGATGCAGCAGGTTCAACCAGTCACCGCGCAGTTGTCCAAAATCCGTTATCTGCGTCCGCCACGGAGGGTGTATGGGAGCGTTGTTGATCATCGTTGCGACGGCTGCCTTTGCACGGTTATGCCGCTTGGCCTGGGACGGTCAGCTTGGGCTGATAGCCATCGGTATGCTGCTCATTGCTGCCGTGACTTTCTCGTTTGCACGAAAGAATATTCGTGCGGATTATCGGGCATTTGCCGATCTGTTCGCCAAGGTGGGTTTCACCGTCGCGGGATGTATGGCTTTGCTTCGGCACCCCATACCCTGTCCACCTGACGGCAATATGGGCTGTGTTCCGCTTCCCGTTTATCAGACCATTACGGCCTACATTGATAAGGTTGACGTCCCAATCGAGACCTTTCTGTTGTTTGCTGGAATCGCCATGGGTGTGAAGTTTGTGGGAGTGCTCTCCAGTGCATTTGCCTGGCATCTGTTGCTGGTTGGCCAAGGGATTCGTTTTCCTTATTGGCAAAAGATTGTGACCAGCTTTCTCATCGGTCGGTTTATCGGGACCTTCTTGCCTTCAACGATCGGCCTCGATGGCTACACCTTGTTTGAGGCCGGGCGGTACTCGAATCAATGGCCTCGAGCCATCACCGCAAAGGCCTTGGAAAAGTTTATCGGTGTGACCGGGCTGTTTTTAGGAATGGTTGTGACGCTTCCGTTTGGGTACAGCGTGATCGAAAATGTCATGGCGGACCTCGGGAAGCCGGAAGCCGCAGGGCTGATGGCTGCTGCGATTCTCTCCGTGGCAGGTGGCGTCTCTCTGGTCGTTATCGTGGGTTTGGTTCGACCTGCTTTGCTGACGTTTGCCATGGAGGTGTTTGGCAAACTCATGCCTGGCGCTATCCGCGGCAAGGTCAACCAGTTCACGGTCGCAGTCGGCGCATATCAGGGTAAAATTGGATTGTTGCTCCTCGCCCTGGCCAACAAGTTTGTCACTCACTTCACTACAGCCACGGTCTATTTCTTCACAGCGCTGGCAATCGGAGTTGTGGGTGCCGAGTTCTGGCCGGTGGTCTTTGGTTCGACCATTCAGATACTGGCCACATTGTTGAGCCCAACGGTGGCAGGTGAGGGGGCCCGCGAGGCTTTCCAAGCACTGTTGCTTAAAGATGAGCTTGGAGGCGTCGCTCCAGCAGTGCTCTCCGGTGCACTTGGGTTTATCGCTGCGGAAGCGGCCACACTGTGGGGTGGGGCCTTTCTTTGGACCCGAAAAGGAGGCTGGCGGCCTAGGTTTTGCGAGGTCGACGGGGTTCAGGTCGACTACGGCTGGCTCGACGACGATGACGACGAAGGGTTCGACCAAGAGAAGCTCTCTGCGGCAAGAAAGCAACACAGTGCAGGGCTGGCTGGGGAGTAGACTCAGCCTCCGATACTGGTCATCACACCCTCGAATAGGGTGCCGCCATCCACCTGGCAGTCATGGCCCGAGGGCTTACCGAAGACCATGTTTCGGATCGCAGTTCGAATGTCGGCATCAGAGTTTTCATTTCGGACGAGGTCTCGCAGTGAGGGCGTGTCCTCATGGGCCAGGCAGGTTCGCAGATGTCCATCGGCGACCAGCCGGAGGCGATTGCAGGTGGCGCAGAAATGCTCTGAGAGGGGAGAGATGAACCCGACTTTCAGCCCGGAGTCGGCCAACCTCAAGGTTTGAGCCGGCCCATCGCTGGCCCCGCGGGCCGGGTTGGCACTGAAGCCAAATCGGTCCCGAAGTTGGGCTCGCATGCGTTCGGTCGGTACGGTCTTGAAACGGCGCTCTTGAAAGGGCATGTACTCGATGAAGCGAAGCTCCGTGTCTTTGGCATGAGGGGCACAGAAGTCGACGAAATCGAACAGTTCATCGTCATTGAGTCCATCCAAGAGCACCACGTTGAGCTTGATGGGCGTCAGTCCGGCATCTCGAGCGGCCTCGATTCCAGCCAGCACGCGCTGCAGATTACCGCCCCGAGTCAGCTCTGAAAAACGGGCATCCTGCAACGAGTCGATGGATATGTTGACTCGGTTCAAGCCTGCAGCGCGGAGCGATGGGGCCAGCTTTGCGAGGGTGTGTGCATTGGTGGTCATGGCCACGTCTTTGATTCCAGAAATCGACGCAATGGACTCGATGAGCGAGATAATGTCGGCTCGAATCGTAGGCTCGCCACCGGTGATTCGTACCTTGTCGACCCCCATGGAGGCCATGATTCCCACGATGCGCGCGACCTCCTCGTACCGGAGAAGATCGGCCCGTGGAACCCAATTTAAACCCTCCTCAGGCATGCAGTAGACACACCGGTAGTTGCACCGGTCTGTGACACTGACACGCAGGTAGGTGTGAATGCGCCCGAACGCATCCTCGAGGGGTGGGTGGGTGCTCATGCTTCGCCGGAGAGCGATGTGTGCACAGCTGCTGCGACCTGGGCGAACTCGCGGCCAGGCCCATCACCGCGGGTGGCCGCTGGAATGCCCTTGTCGCCGCCTTGGCAAATTCGGGCATCAAATGGAACTTGGGCCAGAAGCGGTACACCGTACTCTTCAGCGATGGCCACGCCACCCCCTTGTCCGAAGGGATGGGTAATGCTTCCATCTGGCAGCGCCATCCACGCCATATTTTCAATGAGACCCAAAATGGGCACCTCGAGTGATCGAAACATGGCTATTGCGCGCTCGGCATCAACAACGGCAACCTTCTGGGGCGTTGTCACGATGAGGGCACCCGCCAATGGAACGGTCTGGATCATGGTCAGCTGCGCATCACCTGTGCCCGGTGGTAAGTCGATGATCAGTACGTCGAGCTCACCCCAGTCAACATCATGGAGAAACTGTTTCACAGCACCCATGACCATTGGGCCACGCCATATGATTGCTTCCTTCTCAGGAACAAGAAAACCCATGGACATGCATCGCACTCCGTAGGCTTCCAATGGCGTGATCTTCTTTTGTGCATTGAAGAGTGGCTTGCCATTGACGTTCATCATGGTCGGCAAGCTGGGGCCATAGATGTCGGCATCCATCAGACCCACAGCCAGTCCCTGCTGGGACAAGGCAATGGCCAGGTTGGTGGAAACGGTGGATTTCCCGACCCCGCCCTTCCCGGAAGCGACGGCGACGATGTGCTTTACGCCTGGAATGGGCTTCTTCACGAGGGGCCCACCATGGGGACCCATGCCGCCGCCAGTCATGCCCCTCACGGGTGCCTTGTCGGGGGACTTCTTCGCCGGCGGCTTAGGCGCACTCTCTACCCGAGTGAGGAGGCAGTCAATGGTACCCTTGAAGCCGACGCGGCCAATGTTTTCAACCAGTGCTTCCTGGATTCGTTGGCCATCCTCGTCCGAATGGGCTTTGGCCAGCATGAGCTTGAACGTCAAGGTGTCGCCCTTCAAATCGGCGTCCTGAATCATTCCGGCCATCCACACACTGCGGCCGCTTTGCGGGTCACGGATTCGGGTTGCCGCTGGTTCTAAGATGGCGGATGCTTCAGACATGGACACCTCCGAATGAAGGCTAACGCTGAATTACGGCATCAACGAGGCAGGTCAGACGGCCGATTTGCATCGTTTAGGCTGGGAGGAGGGAGTTCAATTCTTGGTACACCCTCAACCAAGTCCATTGCGGGTCGTCCTTGCTCCGCCAATGTCCTCGCTCGATGGGCAAGTTGGGTCGGCAATACAGCAAGGAGCGGATGGACTTGGCCATGGGCGGTCGCTACGCAAGGTCCGCCCACGCTGAGCAAACATTGAATGTGCTCTGGCTCAATATTGATGAGATCACATGGGGCGATGAGCACAAGCGTGTCATTTACTGCCTCAAGTGCGGCCGCCACTCCCAAGAGCGGGTGGTAGTCTGGATTTGGACCGTCGGAGATTACAGATAGCCCGAGTCTTGTGAGCGCAGCCTGTCGCCCGACCACATGGACCTCTTTGCAGCCTCCGCGCTTGAGTGTGCTCGCGGCACGCAAAGCCATCGGGATACCATGGACCGGCACCAGTGCCTTGTCGCGCCCCATGCGGGTTGAGCGACCTCCTGCGAGTATGATTCCTGTTATTGCCAAGGGTACCCCGGGTTAGCAATCCCCATCATATTACCCTGGATTAACTGTACGCATACCAGTGTACCCACTGGTAGGTCGAGCGCTCCTTCTTCGGCGAGGAGCAGGCCGTTACTGCTGGCCATGCTTGAGGGACTGCCCGAACTTTGACTTCCAGTATCTTTGGCCAGCCATCCGCTGTCGGTGAGAACCACATGGACCCGCACCAGTTCCACCCGACCCGCTCGTTTTCGGAAGGGGAATTCCAGCCGGGCTTTGACTACCGGAAGAAATGGGTTCGGGTCGCCTAAAGCGGTCCTCAGCCAAGGCCGAACAAATTGGAGAAAACCCACGTGAGAGGAGACCGGATTCCCCGGAAGCCCAAAAGCAGGAGTGCCAGCAATAACGCCCAGAGCAAGTGGCTTTCCAGGCTTCATGCGAACCTTCCAGAACTCCATCGTCGCACCCAATGATTCCATCGCATTCAACACGAGATCAAAGTCGCCAACGCTCACCCCTCCAGTGGAGAGAATGAGGTCGCACTCGGCGGCCCGTTGGAACGCTTTACGCGTAGCTTCCAAATTATCAGGGGCGATTCCACAGTCCACGGGAATGCCCCCGGCCATCGTGACGAGGGCCGCAAGAGTCGCCGAATTCGATGCATAGATTTGTCCAGGTCCCAAGGCTTGACCGGCACGAATAAGCTCATCGCCTGTAGATACGATGCCCACACGTGGCTGGCGGGCAACCTCGAGGGTGGACTGGCCCACGGAGGCGCAGAGGCCCAAGTGCCCGGGATTCAGAACCGTTCCCTTGGATACAGCCAGTGCCCCGGCACGAAGATTTTCGCCCTCCCTGCGGATGTGTTGTCCAGCCCGGGCTTCCTGTTGGATCTGCACCCGACCATCCATCGAGGTGGTGTGCTCCTGCATGACAACTGCATCACACCCCGCCGGAACCGGTGCACCCGTCATGATTCGGGCAGCCTGCCCACTACTCAGGGGTCGGGTGGGGACACTGCCAGCGGCGATCACTTCGATTACTTCCAGCCAAGGACCCTGCTCTCCGGGTTCGCTGTCGGTGAAGCAAGCATCCACTTCTTGTGTCTCTTCTCGGCCACCCATGGTGTCTGCGGTGCGAACGGCAAACCCGTCCATGGCACTGTTGTCCCAGGGCGGCAGAGAGGTCTGGCTCACAACGTTCCCGGCAAGCACCCGACCGAGTGCAAGACCCAAGGAGACTCGCTCGGTTCGCACCGAAGGCACCGTTGTGAGGCATCGACTCAAGGCTTCACGAACAGTCAGCACGTTTACTTTTGAACCCTGAGCTTCTGGCCCGCCATAATCCGTGACCCTGAAATCTTGTTCCAATCACGAAGCTGAGTTGTGGAACATCCATGGCGCCGTGCAATTCCAGAGAGAGTGTCTCCGCGTCGGACTGTGTACGAGCCCCATTTGGGTCCGGGTGCAGCGCCATAGAGCTTGAGTTTCTGACCGGGCCGGATGCGGTTTGCGTTTTTAAGATTGTTCCAGCGCTTGAGATCGCTCATCCTCACGCCGTGGGTCTTCGCGATTCCAGAAAGTGTCTGCCCGGATTTGATCTTGTGTGTCTGGGGCCGCTTCGATGCTGGCGAACCGCCCGTACTGGAAGCGAGGCTTCGTGAACCGGAAGAATCGCCGTCCACTGGTATGACCAGGTTCTGCCCGACCGAAATACGGTTCACATTCCGGATCTTGTTGACCGTCTGAATGGCGTTGGCGCTCACTCCATACTGTTTCGCCACGGTACCCAGGGTCTCGCCCGGTTTCACGGTATGGCGTCGATGGGTGATTCGTCGGTCAGATGGAATCTTGTCTAGGGCCGAGAGAAACTTCTTCGTCCGATTCCGCGGAAGATGGATCAACTGCCTGGCGGGCGAGGGGGGCAATGCCCAGCGCCGGAGCTGGGGGTTCAGTGCACGAAACTCGTCAATCGTCACGTCGGCACACTGGGCCAGAACATCGATGCCAACGTTTGCGGAAACCGTGATGGTCTCATGGTCCATGGGATCCTCGCGCGTCACGTCCCCAAAGCCATAACGCTCAGGGTGTTTACCGATGATTGCCGCGGCCAGGAGCTTTGGAACGTAATTGTCCGTCTCTGCACGGAATGAACCTTTCTTAGACAAGGCCCAGAAATCCTTGGTTCCATGGTTTCGGATACCGCGGCTGACCCGAGAAGGGCCTGCATTGTAGGCCGCCCAGGCAAGGTACCAGTGGCCGTACCGCTTGTTTAGTTTTGTGAGGTAGTTGATGGCAGCGTCTGTGGCCAGCTCTGGGTCGCGTCGTTCGTCCACCCACCAGTCGATTCGAAGGTCATACCCCTTTCCTGTGGCCGCCATGAACTGCCATAGACCGACCGCTGCTGCGCTGCTGTATGCGTGCGTCGCATAGCCGCTTTCGATCATGGATAAGAACACCAGATCGCGGGGCAGGCCCGCATCATCCAACTTCTCATGCATCATGGGCCAGTATCGCCCGGACCGCGCGAGCCACTTGCCGTACCAGGCCCTTCCGGAGCCAGTGAAGTACTCCATCCATCGAATGACCGAGTCATTGACGACAACGGGAATGTCGAACTCGCTCGGGTCAATCTCGTTGAGGTGAAGCGGATCTGACGCCAAGTGAGCCACGGGGTCGGTGTAGAACTCGATGGGTGGATCAGCCAAGCGGATGGCGTTGTTGAAGTACGTGCTCTCCTTTGCCTTGGCAGCGCGAAGCTCCAAAGACGCGGTCCGACTCACGACGGCGTCATGGGCATCCGAGTCACTGGGAGCGGCTGGCGCTTCGATGAAGTCCCATAAGGATCCATCTTTCCCGGTGGTGGAAGCGAGTGGCTTGGATGCGGATGCAGGAACTGCAAACCACAGAGAAAACAATAATGCGGAGTTCAGCATGGGAGGGGCCGCGGGGAGAATGTGGGGAGAGGGGAAGGTCAAGGAGGTCTTGACATGAGTAGTGTAACCTAGAAAATCAACTTTAGGTGTGGGACTCCATTTGGTGGGCGGCTCTCAAGGTCGATTCGGCACAGACAAGGGCTCTACGCGCCCAAGGCCGTCGCCAGCGCATCGGCCTTTGCGAGGGTCTCCGCCCATTCGTGCTCCGGGGAGCTGTCGGCGACGATGCCTGCGCCCACATGAAACCGGCCGACTCCATCCACTACTGTTGCCGTGCGAATGGCCACGTTGAAGTGGGCACCGCCTCCGTCCCCAAACCAACCGATTGCACCGGTATAGACCCCTCGGGGACGTGGCTCGAGGGTGCGGATCAGTTCCATGGCCCTTACCTTGGGTGCACCCGTCACACTTCCAGGTGGAAAGGCCGCTGACATGGCATCCACTGCATCCCGGCCATCGGCGAGGGTGGCGCTTACGACTTGTTCGGCGTGCCAGAGGTCTCCGCACTGACGAATCGTGCGCTGCTGGGCCTTCACCGTTCCAGGTTTTGCGACACGTCCCAAGTCGTTTCGAACCAGGTCGACAATCATTGTCAGCTCGGCCCGTTCCTTTTGGCTGCGTTCGAGTAGGTCCCGGCTTTCATGCCCGCCAGCTGCTGGTGCTGTACCCTTGACGGGGATGCTGGTGACGGTGCGGTCCAGGGGGTCAATCTCGAGAAACAGCTCAGGAGAGTTGGAGATGATCTCGGTACCGCCGTGGCGAAGGTAGCACCCGCGCAACGCTGGATTTACCTCTCGGAGGTGGAGCCAGGCGGCCACACTGTCGGAAACCTGGATACCGCCTTGCTCCCAGGCCAAGTTCACTTGGTAGACATTGCCGTCCGTGACCTCCTTTAAAATCCGCTTGACCCCACGAATATAGGAGCCTGAGAGGGCTTCGATGCCCTGCGGGGCCCAGGTTTCGGTGGGCCTTTTGACCAGTGGGTGGGATTGTTCACCTTGGGCTTTGTCCAAGAGTGCTCTCGCTCGCTGGATGAACGCCTTGGTACCCCTGACCGTCCACTCCCCAGAACCTGCCGCTCGGTTGAGGCCTCCGTCTGTGCGCCACAAACACAGGTCGTGGGTTGCCCGTTGAGCCACAGGAGCGGGCATTCTCTCAACGCTCGCACCGGCCTCGTATCCAAACCACCCAATGACCCCGCCAGAATAGATTTTTGATGGAGGTGAGCTGGCAGCGATCTGTCCTCGAACGAAGTCTCGCCAGCCGGCCTGTTCGGTGTGGGCCGGCCCCGTGCCCCAGGTGACAACCGTATGTCCCAGGTCGGTATCGAAGCACGCAAAACCTGGCAAATGCCGAGCGGCGCGCACCACTGAGGCGAGGGTGGCTGGTTTCATTATCGGGGGAACTAACCGTGTGAACCCGATGAAGCATTTCCCACATTTGGTACAATAGGAAGACGGAGAAGACGAATGCGGGTGCTGTTGGTTGACCCTGACGAGGCCTTCGCCATGGAGATGGCCAAGGCGTGTTCGGCACAAGGCATAGAGCTTGTGCATGCCGCTAGTCCAGAACAGATGCAGGCTCATATGCGCATCAAGCCCTATGACACGGTTGTCATGGATCTCAGCCTGCGCCGAATGAACGGCTTCGACGTTGCCCGAGAATTGAGAATGGAGCATCGAGCATCCGATATTGAAATCGTGCTCACTTCGCCCAGGCACAAGCCGGAAGCCAAAGAGATTGTCACGCTGAAGCGAGACACTGAGGCGCGGTTCTTCTTCAACAAACCCATTGATTATACGGCGATGTTGGCCGCACTCAGAACCGAACGACCACAGCCCCAAAAAGAGTCTAAAAAACCAGCAGATGCGCAGCCATCTCCGACTGTTTCGCCGGTCAAGGTGGCACCGAAGTCTAAAAAAATGGAGAAGTCTAAGCCAGACAGGGTCAAGAAGCGTCCCAAGATCGACTGGGGCAATGCCAAGATCTTGATTCAGCTATGGCTCGAACGAAAGACTGGCACTGTTGTCGTCTCGGGAGACCGGGGTGGTTCCATAGACCTCGCTGATGGCGGGGTCATTGATGATGCCGGGCCGAGGGTCCTTAAATATGCGCTCCTGGGTGGAGACGTGACCTTTAAAGAGGGGTACGTCAGCGAGGATGGAGACTGGCGGCGTACCGGCCACCTGTTTTTTAAGGTTGCGCGGGCTGGATGTGATGCTCGCACACTGCGCCGGTACTTGAAGGTGGTGCCCCGAAGCACCGAACGCACCAGCTTGGCTCGGACTCTGCCTCTTGGTGATGATGCCCGTACGTTCATGGGAAAAGTGGATGGAAAGCAAACAGTCCAGCAAATTTTGGAGCGCCATGGTCTTCCGGTCGGGGAGGTTTCTTCAGACTTGGTTGCGTTGGTACGAATGGGTCTACTGCAGTTTCTCCATGAGAAGGATGCGGCCGTCGCTGCTCGTACAGGGGTCCAGGTTGAAGCTTCACCTACCGATGCGGGTTCGAGTCGTGGTGTGGCCTCGAGCCAGGCTCGGGGCGCTCATGAGAGCGCGGGGAACGATCAGGTGGCTCAGCGATTGGAGCGTGAGTTGAAAACCATCGAGAACGCTGCACCAGCTGTAGTGCTCGGTATTCCAGCCGATGCTCAGCGCAGCCTGGTAGACACTGCGGCCAACCGGATGAGACTGCGGTATGCGGAGCTCATCGCCGACCGAGGTACGTCAGCGGAGGTTCGGGGGCTCGCGCTTCAGATTGCCAAGATTGTCGACCTTGCGCACCGAAACTTTAACGTTGATGCTGTGTCCAGTACCGGCCGGGGACGAGCAACACCGTACAGTGACGACGTAGATGAGATGCTTGAGGAAGGCCGTGCGCTCATTGGTGACCGCCAATGGGCAGGGGCCGACCGTGTGCTGTCCCGCGCTCATGAAAAACGCATCGACCATGTTTCGGTGTTGTCGAATCTCGGGTGGGCGCGCTTGCACAACCCTGGTTTGGACCTGGAGACTCGTACCGAGGAGGGTCATGATTTCCTGCTCCTGGCGGAGCAGTTTGATCCAACGGATGGGGATGGGCAGTACTACTTGGCTCAGGTGTTGGTTGCTGTCGGCCGTCTTGAGGAGGCCGAGCAACGTGCTGTTCGGGCGCTCAAGGCCATCCCAGAAGATGCCGCACGAAAGGCGTTGGTGCGAAAAATCAAGGTGTTGAGCGCCCAAGCGGAGTCCAAGGCCCGCTAATGTCCGTCTATTCGTCGATGTAGCCGAGGTCCTCTAAATTAGTATTGGGCCCGTTGGCGTCCTCGAACTCATTGAACTCGGCCTCAACATCCTCCTCATAGATGGGGGGAGGGAGATTCTGTCGGTTGCCATTGTTGCCTTGGTTGTCATCCTCAAATTGCTCATCGGAACCTTCATAATATTCGGCCTCTTGGTCGCGATCACGAGATCTGCTCTGAGTTTCTTCTCGGCGATCCTCGCGGCGTTTGCGCATGCGGTCCCTGCGCTTCTTAAGCCTGTCCCGACGTTTTTCCCTGCGTTCATCTCGCTCCTCGTCTGAGAAGGTGGAGGTTCGACGACTCCGCGGCGATGCGGCTGTCTTGGAGCTTGCGTCATCGGCCTTGTCGTTAAAGTCTGATGCTGTCGATCGGCGCCCACTGCGGCCCTTGACTCGGTCGGCCCGAAACTGCGGGTTCAGTACCGTTCCTCGGCCTCGGAAGTGGTACAGGCCATCTTCGTCCCGAGAGTCCTTGAGGGCAATGCGTGCCAGTTTGTCTAGCGTATCGTCGAAGCGCACTTCAATGGTCAGAGCCAAACGGGACTTGGAGAGGTCTTCTCGGAGGGTGATATGTCCGTCGATGGTTGCTTCAAGCAGGTCGCCCACGAAGCTCCCTTTGGTGACATTCGCTTTGCCATTCTCAACCTTGAAAGTCAGCTCCGCTTCCGAAAATGAGGTCTCTGAGAGGGTGAATCCACTGACCGAGCCGCCGATGAGCGCCATATCGTCAATGGTCAAGGCCATCTCACCAGAAGATTTCTTGATGTCCGTCAGGTCAAATTCTACCTCACCGACCACATTGAGCATGCCGCGGAGGTCCACTTGACCATCTTCCAACTCAAAAGGCTGCGCAGAGAGGTCAAAGTTCTCGGTATCTGAAGCCAGAAATATCCTGGATGGGCTGGCCCCAAATTCGAGATCTAGGCGCCCACCGCTCACTTCCAAACCAAGGCTTGCCATGGCGGTTCCGCCCAGCAGTGGCAACCACTGAGGTCGGAGTTGGATCTTGTCGATGGTGGTCAACAACGAGTTTTCTCGGGGTGGCTTCTCTGACGTGCCTGGTTTGCGACGGCCGGGTTTGGAGTCAAACAAGGACACTTGAGAGAGAGAGATGCCCCCGATGCCGCTGGCTGATGCGTCTCCGATGTGGAGTAGAACCTTTTTTTGAGTGCTCTGTTGGACCTGGTAAGCCAGCTGGTCCTTCAACCATTCACCGGGGAAGAAAACAGATAGTCCTGCCGAGAACACGAGGGTTCCCCAGATCATGCTGCCTATGCTGCCGGGTAGCCAGCGAATCATCCTTCACCTCCTTCTGTGTCGGCAAGAGAGTAGGCCGCAATCGATAGCGTGAGCTTGATCTCCCGTACCTTCGATCGCACTCGTGTTTTAAACTTTGCAGACTGAACGACCAAGGGGAACCCTGAGGTCTCAATCTCGTAGAGGAAGTTGGTGGCATCCTCGAGCGACAACTTGGACAGAGAGGCTGTGTAGAGCTTCTCCTCGAGGTCCCCCATGTTCGAGGAAGAACTCTCCTTTACGCTATCGAGTCGGTCGGGGATTCCAACAGCTTGTGCTGCCTTCTCAAGGTGGGCGCTCAGGTTGGCTCCCTTGTGTTCCTCGAGCTTGGCAGCGATTTCGTTCGCCCGGCTCTCGTTGGTTTGGAATTCCATGGCCATCAGTTGTGCGTTTCGTACCGAGTCCTCTCGGTATTCCACCTGTCCGGCAAGGTTCTTTAGAGAACTGTTCATCCAGACGACACTGGCGCTCAAGGCCCCGAGGCCTGCAAAGCAAACCAGGAACAAGAGGAACTTTCGGTCTCGTGGACTCAAGCCAGATGTACTGTCCTGAATCTTAAGAGCGAGTGAATTGAAGCGATTTTGAATGCTCATGTCAGCTTTCCTCTCCTGGCTCGGCTTCACCGAGTGGGATGCTCACCGTGAATTGGATTCCGGTTCGGGTCTTTTTCTCGTCGCCCTTTTTGGCTCGCTTGAATCGTTGGTGGGCCGCAAGAGAGGCCTCAATGTTTGCGGCCGCATCGTACCCGTCCGTCTCCGCCTTAAAGCTGATGTTTTGGCGAGAAAGGTTCAGCTCCCTCACATCGATTCGGGCAGTGCTGGGTTCAGGCATCGCATTTGAAAGCTGCGTGAGGGTCGAAACCACCGGCGGAGAACCATCGACGATGGAGCCCAGCAATGCGATCCGGTCGGTGGTGGATTGCGTTCGTTCCTGAATGGCCAACAATGCATCATCTGGGGTCTCAAATATGAGGCCTTCCATTCCATCGCCATAGACCGAAGACACTGTGTCTGCGATCTGGGTATCCAGAGCCGCAAGACGCTGTTGCGTCGCATTGTATTGATATGAAAAGTACCCCAGACCTCCAATCACCGAGAGCACCACCGCGGCAGCGCCGGCGTAGAACAACATTCTGCGGTTGGCCATGTCTCCTCGGTATTTAAACTCACCTGTGCGGAGCTCCAGCGCGGTACCACTGCCCGTTCCCGCTGCGCGGTCAGCGAGGAGGGCACTGAGCACATGGATATTGGGTGTGGCGCCACCGCCCGTCTCACCGGCCAAGAGGCTGACGCTCACACCAAACTCAGCCTTAAAAAGTGTGGTGACTTGACTCAGGTTGCTGGTTCCACCAGTGAGTCGAATCCGGTCGATATCATGACCCGATGTGTCTTCGTAGCCGATCAGACTGGTCCGAAGGCTGGCGATTAGTGGTGCAAGCGCTCCACGGATGATCTCTGCGTCCGCTTGTCCATCGACCAGTGGGGCTTCCGTACCGTGGGTCGCCTCATCGTCGTCCCATTGCGCAACTGTGCGGGTTGCCATTGTAGTGGAATGCTTGCGGTGCTCGGCTTCCTCGAAAGGGATGCCATGGGCATCTGCCAGCGCAGTGGTCAGGTGCTCGCCACCGATGGTGATTCCCCGGCTGAATACAGTGGCACCATCCCGCGAGATTGTAAGCAAGGTTCGGCTGTGCCCGATGTCGATGATGGCTTCTGTACCGCTGTTGCCGCAAGAACCAAGCAAGTCCCCGTCGATGACGAGACTCTTGGGGTCCGCCCCCGCTTCGGAGAGGCTTATGAGCAGGGCTCGTACCTCCTGTGTGGGGGCCAAGGCCGCGATGACGTCACTACCCTTGTCGTTCGTTCCGGCAATTCGGTGAGTCATCACCATGTCTTCGAGGTCGTACGGGACCAAGGACTCCACCTCAAACTCAAGAGTTTGAGCAATCTGAGTCTTGTCCGTGAATGGCATCGATACGGAACGCATGGATGCTTGGTGGATGGGGAAACAAGCCCCAAAAAAGACCCGGTCCCCGGGCTCGATTTCATCGAGAAGGGCTTCGACAGCGCGGAACTGGGCGGCTGAAGCATCCGCGCTCAGTGGCGTCCGTGCGACCTTCTTCGTGTACTGGCCTTCGACTTCAAAGCGGTTGAAGCCACCTTGAAGGACCGTAGCCTTGATGGCCCAGCTGCCGATGTCGATTCCAATGATGCATGCCATGATGGCTCCCTAGTCAACTCGCCAGTAGGTCACTTGGCCTGCTTGCGATCCGTTGTAGTCGATGATGGCGGTCGTGGTCACCGAAGTGTCCCCAACCAAACCTGTAGATATGACGCGGAAGGTCTTCGAACTCTTGCCGATTTGGTTCTGAAGCTGATCTGAGACCGTGTACCCTTGATTGGTAAGGTACTTGGCAAAGTCTTTTCCGTTGTTGAAGGTCGCGAACCACATGTATTCGCGAATTTGTTCGATCAAGCGAACGCACTCTTGGTCCATGGGTGCCGGAACGATGTAGGCCTGGATGAGGGCAAAGAGCACCTCGTCAGGCGCTGTGTTGATGTTGATCTTTCCTGTGCCATGGATGGTCAGTTGGTGGCCAAATCGATCCATCACATCGTCTTGCCAGCCTTCAACCAGACGGATTTCATCGAATGTATCGAACGCTGCATTTTTGGACAGGTAGGGGCTGTCCCGGTTGTTGTAGAGGCTGTCCTCTTGGCCGCCGGATCGACCGGAGCCCATGGTGTCGGGATCGACCCAGTCCTTGAGGTTTCCGATGATGTCCCAACGGTCGATGTTGCGATCCCGGAACCACGCATCGTTCTCCTCGCCGGCCATCAACCCATAAAGCTGTTTCCCGATGGCTGACTCGTGCACTGAACCCTGTGCGTTGGCCAACATACTCACGTTCAGCTTGGCGTCCTCATCGGTGACCTCCGCTGAGAAATCACCATCAAAGTCGAGGAAGTTCTTGTCGGAGAACTTGCTGGCATCCCGCGAAGCCTCATCGATTTCATCGGACACTTTTCCGGTCTGTTTGAACGAGTCGATATCGTCATCGTCGATGTCGCCACCCGATGCAAAGAGCATACGCATCAAGCCCGTGTTGATTACCGGCACCCACTGCCACAGCGCATCGCCGATATTCAACCCGGCGCTCTCTGCCAGTCCGCCGACTGCGCTGCCTTCCATCTGCTTGTTCGCACTCAGGATGAGCTTGTACATATTGATGCCGGTCTGGCTGACCCAGTAGGCTTGGGCCCGTTCTTTCTCGTGGGCCGCGATGAGAAATCGAACCCGGGCGTTGTAGCTCATTTCTGTGACTACGACGGTGAGGACCATGACGGTAGAGATCGCGACCAGCAGTGCGATTCCGCTCCGCCGACGGCGGCGAGTTCCGCGAGGGCGGGTGAGGATGCGAATGGGGTTCATCCGTTCCCCTTTGCAAAAACGCTGCGGGTCTGTGGGGCGGCCATTGCCAGCATCACGGTTCGCACGTACGGCGTCGAGATGAAGTCATCGTCGTCGTCACTGTTCGGGTCGGGGCTTGTGAGCTCGAGGATGATCTGGACAGCGCGGGGCAGGCGGTATGGGGTGTCGACGCCCTCGCTGTCCCACTCGTCCACCCATTCGCCTGTGACGCCATCGAGGTATCGCAGGTCAAACCGGGTCACGCCCCGAGCGAGGGGCATTGGCTTGCCGCCCTTGTCCGGGTACTGATCGATTCGAGGCGCCTCTCGGATGTAAAGAACCTTCGCATCGTCCTGGTCCGGGTCGTCATCGGTAAACAAGGTAATTTCAGTCTGGTCGCACTGTCGGCTGTCCCGGATTTTCCGGTGGTGAGAGAGTGTAGAGAACCACAGCTGGTCCTCATCTCCGTCATCCTTGCCCACGAAGACCGTGCGGTAGGTGTTCACAGCACCGCGGTTCTGAGTCATATGGGTGAGTTCTATCGCGCGGGTAATCCTCCGCATGGCGATTCGAGCCGTACGTGTGGAGCCTCCGGCCTCGTCCATTGCATTTAGTGATTCGATGGAGGTGCCCAGGGTCGCCGCAGCGATCGATCCCATCAGTGCCATAATAGCCAGGGCTACGACGATCTCAATGAGGGTGAGCCCCCGTCGCATTCGGCGTCCATTGGCCATCATCCGCCCATCCCCATTAGTCCGCCGAAGCCACCCTCAGAGACGACGCCGGTAGGGTTGATGATGTGACTGGTGAGTTCGACCTGGTCGGTCTCGTCGTCATTCTCTCCCCACCAAACTAAAACCCGGACCTCACGAATAAATTTGGCGAGGTGGTCGCTGACCATATCGGGGGAGAACCCGAGGTCGCCCAGGTCTGTTCCACCGCCCCCATCCATTTCATTGCCCTTCTCCTCGCCGTAGTACCCACTGCCTGCCAGGTCTCCTGCCATGCCTCCCAGATCGGTTGGGAAGGTGAGCTCAATCTTCCGGACAGTGTAGGCCCACTTGTAGCCGTCTACGTCTCCAGGGGGAAGGTTCAGGTGCAGGTCATCGCCACGGAAGTCTTCTGCTCCGAAATCATCGAAGTCACCATCTTCCTCAATGTCCTGCTCTCCGAAGCCCTCGCGTTCGAGCACAAGCTGGACTTCAGCCATCTTTTCTTGAGCAAGGTTGGTGGCCACAATGAGGCGGTCTGCTTCCAATGTGGAGAGGACCGCCATCGTTTGGGCGTCGATCAGTACGACCATGGCACCCGCGAGAATACCCAAGGCAATAACGACCTCAAGCAAGGTAAATCCGGTGCGTACCGTTTTCATCGGAGCTCCGGGCCTTCGTCGGGAACCCAGTCCAAGCTGTCGGATGGGTCCACAAGGTCGGTAGAGAGTCGGATTTCACCGGATACGGGCAGCACCTCGATGGTCCATCCGTTTTCATTGTCTTCTTCATCGACGATGCGGACGACTGTGTGCTCGGCGGTTCCGTCTGGAAAGACGTAGGTGTAGGCAATTTGGTCGTCCTCTACGTCCTCGGGTGGGCCTTCTTTGGTGGGCTCTAGACCGCCCTCCTCATATTGGGGTGTATAGACGTAGGCGAAACGGGTGCCATTAGGGAGAGGCTTGGATGTGGTAAACGGCACGTCGAGTTCCGCCAAGCCCGTGAATCGGCCTCGCTGAGACTCCACATCCTCGGCTTCACCTTCATCAACCTCACGCTGGGTATAGCGGGACATATCGTCTTCGAGCCGTTCATCGAATTCCTCCCGCTTCTCGGGATTGGTGAACACCAATGTATTGGGATCGCCAGCTTCGATGGTCCAGGTGGAGCGGTCCAGGTTGTAGACCATGCGAAAGGCCACATTTCGCAAAGCTGCCTCATCCAGCAGCCAGGTGTACGTCTGTGCGAGTTCTTTCGCAGCCGAACGCTGCTTGAGGTCCAACAAGCCACTCATGGCGGGCACCCCAATAGCGGCGATGGTGGCCATCAGTGCGATGGCCACCATGATCTCGATAAGAGTGAGACCGTGGCGCTGGCGGCGGGTTTTGGCAGGTTGAACGACCAAGTGTACCTACTCGAGTTCCCAGCTCTTGATGTCGGCAGCGTGGTCTTCGCCACCATCCTTGCCGTCCGAGCCCGTTGAAATCAATTCGTACTTGGAGTCCGAGTGAGTGCCCGGTGCGAAGTAGGTGTACTCGTTGCCCCAAGGGTCAGACGGGACCTTGTTTCCAGCAAAGTACTTCTTCGCTCCATCCAGTCCATCGGATGTAGTCGGGTACTTGCCTTTGTTCTTCAGGGCGTACATCTGCAGGCCCGAACCGATCTGCTTCATTTGAAGCTTGGCCGCGTCCGCAGAGTTGTCATCGAGGGCATCGGTGAGGTTGACCGCAATGACGGTGCCGAGGACGCCGAGCAGGGCGATGACGACCATGATCTCGATCAAGGTCAGTCCGCGCCGTGCAGAGCGGAAAAAGAGGTTTGTGTTGTGTTTCATGTGCACTCCAGATTGGTCCATCATTTGGCGATGGCGGACATGTTGAGCATTGGGAGAAGAATGGACAGGGCCACCACGGCCACAATCCCGCCCATGACGACAATCATCACAGGCTCAAGAATTGATGTGAGTCCCTCGAGGGTTCGCTCGACCTCTAGGTCGTAAGCATCGGCTACCTTGCCGAGCATGGGCTCGAGTTCGCCGGTCTTCTCGCCGATGTTGATCATGTGTGTGACCAAGGGGGGAAACTGACCGGACTCTTTTAGCGGGGCGGCAATGGACTGGCCTTCAGCGATGTTCCGGCCAGCACCTGCGATGGCTTCGGCGATAATGTCATTCCCAACAACGGTCTTTACGATGGCTATCGCTGTTAGAATTGGTACACCGGAGTCGAGCAAGGTGGACATGGTTCGACAGAAACGGGACACAGCGATCTTGCGTGTGACATTTCCCAGCACGGGCAGCTTCAACAGAATTCCGTGCCACTTTGTCTGACCCTCGACGGTCTTGACCCACGAACGGAAACCAAAGACGCTGGCGGCGAACAAGATCAAGAGCCCGGGCCAATATCCCAACAAGAAATCGGAGATGGCCATCACGAACTGGGTGAGGGAGGGAAGGGCGGTGTCCATGCTGTCGAACACCCGGCGAATTCGTGGGATTACGCCCACGAACAGACCGATAATGATCAGTCCACTTACACCACCCATGAGGGCTGGGTAGGTGAGGGCCGTGACGACGCGTCCCCTCAGGGCCACTTGGTTCTCTGTGTAATCGGTGAGCCTCCGAAGCACTGTCTCAAGGGAGCCCGACTGCTCTCCAGCACCGACCATGTTGATGTACAGCGGTGTAAAAACCTCGCGGTGGTCCTTCAATCCTTCGGCGAGGGTTGAGCCCTGGTTTACCTTCTCACGCACATCGCGGAGTATGCGCTCAAGCTTGGGCTTTTCTACCTGGTCAATGAGGGCGGTAAGCGACTCAACAATGGGAATCCCTGCACCGATCAAGGTGGACAGCTGCCCTGTCATCGCGGCGAGGTCCTTCGGGCCAACCCGCTCAAAGAAACGAGCGATGTCGACTTCTCGGTTCAAGCCCGAGCCACTGGCCGCGCCCTTCTGGGCGTGCACATCGGTGGGAAACACTCCTTGCTTGCGCAGCTTGGAGCGGGCGGCTTTGGCATTGTCAGCGTCGATGATGCCGGCGACTCCGGCACCCGCTGAGTTCAGGCCTTTGTATTCATAGACTGCCACTGCTTACTCCGCCCCGGCTGCTTCCTCTTGAGAGACTCGGCGCACTTCATCAAGGGACGTGATGCCCTCCAATGCCTTGCGAATACCGTCGTCCCGGAGGGTTTTGAGGCCGCGCTTGATTGCCACGTTTCGAATTTCACCGGTCGTTTCACCTGCAACAACCATCGCTCGGATGGCATCGTCAACAATGAGCAGTTCGTAGATGCCGGACCGACCGGAGTAGCCCTTGTGATTGCATTCCTCACACCCAACTGGACGGAACACTTGGCCCGCCATCGAAGAGAGGCCGAAGTCGGCGAGCTCAGTGGCATTCGGTGTGTACGGAGCCTTGCATTCGCTGCACAGTCGGCGGACCAGTCGCTGCGCGAGAATAGCCACCACTGAACTCGACACCAAAAAGGGTTCGACACCCATATCAATGAGCCGCGTGA
Source organism: uncultured bacterium (assembly GCA_963932775.1). Classification (GTDB taxonomy): domain Bacteria; phylum Myxococcota_A; class UBA796; order UBA796; family UBA796; genus UBA796. The sequence continues at coordinate 1,657 of CAWVVG010000009.1, read as the reverse complement.
ACGCCCCTGGCGCATCATTTGTGTGCAAGGTTGTGAACACAAGGTGACCGGTGAGGGAGGCTTGAATTGCGTTGTCTGCGGTGACCTTGTCGCGGGTCTCACCCACCAGAATAATGTCCGGGTCTTGTCGGAGATGAGCCCGGAGCACGCTGGCGAATGTCAGCTCGATTTTGGGGTTGACCTGAGTCTGGCCAATGCCCTTGAGTTCGTACTCAACCGGGTCCTCGATCGTGAGGATATTCTTGTCTGGAGAGTTGATCTCCGAGAGGGCGGAGTAGAGGGTTGTGGTTTTACCCGAACCGGTGGGTCCGCAGACCAGAACAATGCCGTGTGGTTTGCGGATTAGCTGACGAAATTCGTCGAGTGCCGCATCGGACATGCCGATACCATCGAGGCTGAAGATGCTGCCCTTTTCGAGGATACGCATCACAACCCGCTCACCGTGTCGGACCGGGAGGCTGGAAACGCGAAGGTCGATCTCACGGCCCGCCATGCGGGTGCGGATGCGCCCATCCTGGGGCACTCGCTTTTCGGCGATGTTCAGCCCGGCCATGATCTTGACTCGGCTGACGATGGATGCCTGAAGCCTTCTGGGTGGCTTTACTACCTCGTACAGCACGCCATCGACCCGAAATCGGACACTGAGTTCTTTCTCGAACGGCTCGATGTGAATGTCGCTGGCACGCTCTTTGATGGCCTGGGTCAGCAAGGAGTTCACGAATCGAATGATCGGTGCTTGGTTGGGGTCGTCGAGGAGATCTTCTCCAAGCTGAAGGTCGTCGGCGACATACCCTTCCTCTTCCTCGATTTCGTCGATGACTGCACTCGCTGTTCGGCTTGCGGCATCGTAGGCAGAGTTGATCAAGTCTCGGAGCTGGCCGGGCGCCATGATGAAGGGCCGTACAGGTTTCCCGAACAGCACGCGAAAGTCATCCACTGCGGTCATCGACGATGGTGATCCGAGTGCGACTTCGATGACACCATCTCGCTCCCACAGCGGTAGGACGCCTTGGTCACGGGCGAGGCTCATCGGCACCTGTCGAACCAGGTCCACGTCGATCTGCTCGGCCTCTACTTTACCCAAGACCTGCAAGCCGGTCATCTCTCCAAGCGTTGCCGCCAGAAGGTCATCGTCTACCGCCTTGGTGCGCACAATTCCCCCGAGGAGGCTCAGGCCTGCCCGCTCCGCTTGGGTGCGTGCATCTTCGACCTTCGCTTTGTCTGCGCCCTTAGAGAGCAGCAGTTCGTCGAGTGATTGCCGGCGGATGGCCATTGGCTACTCAGCCCCTTGGTCGTCTAGCAGGGGTTCGGCAGCTTCGGTTGAGTGGGGGACGGGCACCTTTTGTTGGAGGGTGTCCAGCTCGAAGGCATTTTCGTTGACCGCCTCAGCCCCAATGGTGGTGAAACCCGCGGCTCGGTCTTTGCTCGGAATCTTGGTGCGATACATGCTTGGCTCGTCAATCTGGTTCATGCTGAACGACAGCAATTCCTTGAGCGCTGAGTCGGCTTTGTCCCGACCCTTTCCGTAGAATCGTTTGATGTATTCCTGGCGCTGAGCCCATTTGATTCGGTAGACCTCCTCCAGGTCCTCCGGCTCCTCGATGATGTGAGGAGTAAGGAAGATGAGCATGTTGGTCTTTCGGCTGGAATTGCGTCG
>CAWVVG010000008.1:0-24703 GCA_963932775.1 uncultured bacterium | reverse complement strand
ACGATCTGGCATGTGTGGCCGATCACGGACTCAAGTCCGCTCGATCCGCCGGCATACCCGCTTTCGACAGCGTGGCCATGTCTCCCTACATCGGAGCGGTGCCGCGCAACCTGGCCCGCCTGAGCGCCCTGCTGGAGCACCGTTGAACGATCTCGAACACTTTCGGCTGAAGACCAACGACTTGGGGCGGCTCACCGGGGTGTCTATTGCCCTGCACGCGATTCCCGATGCGTTCTTGCTGATGCATTGCGGCGTGGGCTGCAAACACAAGGCCACATCCAAGCTGTCCACCCACGACTGGGCCGAGAACGTGGTGGACCGCGAGGGGTGGACCGAGGTGGGCGACGCCGAGCTCATTGAGGGGTCGACTCATCGCATCGGGCCGTATTTACGCAGTTGGCAGAAACGGGTTCAGCCAGGATTGATGGCGGTAATCTCAGTGACCTTCCTCGATCTCACCGGAGATGACTACAAGGACGAGGTGCGTCAGAACGACGAAGAGCTTCCGTGCAAGGTCATCTATGTTCCGGCTCCTGGCTACGATGGCGACGTTTACGCGGGGTATGCCTCGGCGCTCGTCGAGGTGGTCAAGTCGCTGGACTGGACGCAGCCGGTCACGCACAAGACCGAGGTCTCGGTGCTTGGCTATTTGTTCGACCGATACGAGGGCGACCATCTGGGCAACCTTGCTCAACTGCGCTCCTTGCTCAAGGCCTTGGGGCTCAGTCTGGGCGCTACGCTGTTCTCGGGTGCACCGTACGCCAAGCTGCACGAGGCTCCTCGCGCGGGCCTCACCTTGAGCTTTCCGTACGCAGCGCCCCGTGCCAAGCGTTTTAAGCGACTCACCAAGCGGGAGCTTTTGCAGGTGGACCTGCCCATGGGCATCGCGGGCACCAGTCGCTGGCTGCGGGTGGTAGGCAAGGCCGCTCAGGTTCAAGAGGAGCGGATTCAGGCGGTGATTCAGCACAAAGAGGCACAGGTTCGAAAACACATCGGCATGGCCCGTCAGCACTTAGAGGGCCAGCGGGTGGCGGTGTTTGCCGACGTGCCGCTGTTGATCGGGCTGTGTACGCTTTTGCTTGAGCTCGGACTGATGCCTGTGCTGGTGGGCATTCGAGGCCACACCTTGGGTGGAGAACAGGAGTTTCGAGACGGTCTGGCCCGCAACGGGTTCTCGCTGCCCGACGATCTGCCCGTCCTGTTGAGTCCCAGTCTGCACGCGGTCCGCGAAAACGTCCGAAATTTACTCGATCGCGACCAACTCGACGGCATGATCGGGGCCGCAACCGAGTTCAACGCCATCACCACGCTTCCGGCCGACACCTTTGTGCAGTACGACCACCGGGGTGAGCCCACAAAGGGTGGTCTATTCGCCCTAGAGGCGGGTTTTCCGTGCAAGCACTACCACGTCACCCGACCGTCTCCCTTTATGGGGTACGCCGGTGTAATGGGCTGGGCCGATCGACTGCTCAACGCGCCTAGGCTGTGGGACAATGGGCGATCTCGCTAGATTCGCGACCACTCCGTGACCGCCGACAGGCGCCCCTCGGGTGGTGGAGGGTCGGTGGGCTTCTCGGTGATGGAGAAGCCACGCATGATCTTGCGTACGTCGATGTCGTTGAGTGGCGTAGGCTTGGGGATGGCGTCGCGATCGAGGGCGATGACCTTCTCGACGATTGCCTTGATGCCCACGGCCACGGGGCTTTCGGGGGCGTAATCCACAATGCAGTGGCGGTAGATCTCTGCCTCACAGACCAATGGGTCGCGGGGTAGGACACCGAGGACTGTGGTGTTGAGTGCCTTGGCGAATCGGGCGATGGGGGCCAGGTCGGCGGTGTTGCTCTTTAGGTTGATGACCAGACCCGCGAGCACAATGCCGTTCTTCTCGAACTGTCCTACTGCAGCGGCGATTCGATTGGCTGCGTAGGCCGCCATCAGCTCTTCCGACAGCACAATGACCACCTTGGATTTGGCCGATCGGCGCATGGGTGCGGCGAACCCCCCGCAGACCACATCTCCGAGAACATCGTAAACCACGGCATCGTATCGGGTGTCGTCTACCAGTTCGACATCCTCAAATACCTCAAATGATCGCGACACGGCTCGGCCGCCACAGCCGCGTCCCGCCTCGGGACCGCCGGACTCTACGCAGTCGATTCCCTCGATGCCATCCATGATGAAATCATCGGCCTCGAGGTCTTCGACACCGGCGAAGATCTGGTCGATGACCGTCTTGAAGTTCTCGGGGTCTTTTACCAACACCAAGGAACTGTCGTGTTTGGGATCGCAGCCCACGTGCAGGACTCGCTTGCCCATGCGCGACATGGATAGCGATGCGCTGGTGGCGATGGTGGACTTGCCGATCCCGCCCTTGCCGTAGAATGCGATGCGCTCCATGAGTGACTTCCTCCAGCCATAGTGTATCGCAACCGTGTAGCATTTTGCACATTGTACTATCGGAAGACGGCGACTGGCCCAGCAAGTCAGCGGAAAAATTTAGGGCTTAAGCAACCAGCTCTCGAGAGCGGGTACGGTTGCTTCTTCCAGCCGATCGAGGAGAACTTGGGCTGTGCTCCCGACCGTGATCAGGTGGCGCAGCTCTTCCCGTACAAAGCCCTCGTCGACGGCATGCTGTACAAACTGAATCAGGGAATCGTAGAAGCCCGCGACGTTGAGCAAGCCCACCGGTTTTCGATGGTAGTTCAGCTGCGCCCAGGTCACGACCTCGAACAGTTCCTCCAGGGTCCCATAGCCGCCGGGCATTGCGATGAATCCATCGGACAAGTCCATCATCTTTTGTTTGCGCTCGTGCATGGTGTCCACCACGATGAGCTCAGTGCAGCCGGTGTGGCCCAGCTCGAGGTTCTGCAGCTTTTGAGGGATCACGCCGTAGACCTTGCCCCCGTGCTCGAGAACTGCATCGGCGATGGTACCCATCAAGCCCACACTTCCGCCGCCGAAGACCAAGTCGATCCCGGCCTCGGCCATGGTGTGTCCAAGGTGGGTTGCAGCGTCTCGATAGACATCATCGATGTCGTTTGAAGATGCGCAGTAAACGGCGAGGCGATTGAAGCGTGACATGGTCGCCTGAATAACCCGGCCTTTGCCATGGCCGCAGTCGTACAGGTCACGTTAGTACTCGGCCTCGATTTGGAGACTTGGTATGCGCATTATTTGGTATTCGATATTGATTTCAGCCTGCGGTGGTAAGGCCGGCTCTGGCGGTGAGTCCGAGGATTCCGCTGCGCTTCCGTGGCGGCCTACCTTGGTATGTCCTGGTGACCCAGGGTGTGAAGCCAGCGATGGTGAACTTCAGGCGGGTGCTGCAGCCGTGGCCATCACCCCGACCTGTTTCGAGCGCTTTTTGGACTGCGGTGAAGACGGTATTTGCCCAGGCGACGTGGATTGGATCGAGGCGGACAGTGGAGAAGGGGACGCGGAATGGGACAAGCAAACCGAACCCTTTCTCGATTGTGGGTGCGACCAGCTTTGTCCTGAAGACGATGGTTACTCTGGCCCCGATGATGGGGAGACGGACGGGGAGTTTCAGGCCGTCTGGTTGGCGGGATTTCAGAATGGTCGCCCTGCCAATGAAGTGCACGATGATATCTGGGCCCGGACCATCGCCCTGCGCAAGGGGGACACGACCGTAGCGATCGTGTCCATCGATGTCGTGGGTTTTTTCTTTGACGATGTTCAAGAGGTTCGCGCCCTTGTTGCAAGCCGCGGGGTCGATGTGGACCATGTGGTGATCACCGCAACCCACAATCACGAGGGTCCCGACACGTTGGGCCAGTGGGGTCTGCAGATTGGTCGACGGGGCGTGGACGAAGCCTGGATGGTTGAGCTCAAAGAGAACATCGCGACATCGGTCAGCGAGGCAGTCGCTGCACTCGAGCCGGCGGAAATGATCGCCCTCGAGGTGGACGTGTCCGAGCAGGTGCCCGATAAAGGCACACGAAACTTCATCAACGACAAACGGGATCCACGGATTGTGGACGAGATGATGGGTGTGGCCTTGTTCCGGGCCCAGGACGATGGAAGCACCATCGCCAGCCTCATCAACTTTGGAAACCACCCCGAGTCTCTCGCCGATGAAAACAACGCCATCACCAGCGACTTTGCCCACTATGTGCGCGACGGAATGGAGAATGGTGTGGCCTGGAACGACGATCCCATCGAGGGGCTGGGCGGAGTGAGCATTTACATTCAGGCGTCTGTGGGCGGCATGATGACGCCGCTGGGTGTCCAGGTCACCGATCGCAATGGCGATGTTCATGGCCAGTCCGATTTTGCAAAGGCCCAGGCCATTGGACACATGATGGCCTCTCAGGCACTGGAGGCCTTGTCCTCGGCTGAAGTGGCTGACGATCCAGAGTTGGCCATTCGTGTCACTGAGCTGTACCTGCCCATCCACAATTATGCATTTCAGGCCATGTTCTTGATGGGCGTGTTCGAGCGCGAGGCTTTTAACTACGACAAAGACGCCAACCTGACGCCCAGCAATGTCCCCGAGCTCCACACCGAAATGGACCTCATCGATGTGGGCCCGGTACGGATGCTTACGATCCCCGGTGAGCTTCTTCCGGAGCTGGCCATCGGCGGATTCGATGGCAGCCATCGCAAGGTCGGTACGTACACCGATCCCATTGTCGATCTGGAACAAGAGAACCCGGCGGACCTATCCAAGGCTCCCGAGGGTCCCTTCCTAAAGGAGCAGATGGGTGGTGAGATGAGCTGGATCATCGGCCTTGGAAACGATGAACTGGGCTACATCATTCCCGAGTACAACTACATTCTGGACGATTGGTCGCCCTACCTGCAAGAAGCGGGTGGAGATCACTACGAGGAGACCAACTCCTTGGGGCCGGAAACCGCTGGCCACATTCTTGAGTGGGCGGACCGCCTGATCTCATGGAATCCTTAAGATTGACGAATTGACAAGGGGCAAGCCCCTGCCTACGTGCCGAGAGCACGGATCGCAGCGCGAGTACCGCCCTGCTGAACCCCCGGAGAGACCCATGCGCAAGATGATTTTGATGAGCCTGTTTTTCGCCACTTCTTGTGGCACCAAGGAAGGCGAAGACACAAGTGTCGAAGCCATTCCTTCCACCGACGCCGATGGCGGCGGTGAGGGCGGCGGCTTGTTCGAAGACTTTATCAACGTCACTGATGAGCCCATTGGTGACCTTTCCTGCCTTACCGGAACCCTCGGAACAGAGACTGCGGCAGCGGGATGCGTCGCCCAGCGAAGCATGTCGGGCACCGTCTTGGACTTCCAAGACGACTACCCCGTGGATGAGGCCCAGGTTGAGCTGTTCTTCGAAGATGGAATCTTTGGTGTCGCAGACAATACGGTCACCTCCGATCCCAACGGAGTGTTCAACGTAGAGGCCAATACGTGCCAGGCATTTACCTACCGTGTCACCACGGATCCCGTTCTTGACGCGACCAAGGTGACCATTGAGTCTCACGATGTGATGCCCCACAAGGGTGCCATCAATCCTGTAAGTCATGAGTTGAACAGTGTGTCCTCGACCACTTACGCGCTCATACCGACCTTGCTTGGTGTTAGCCCGAATGTTGAGAAGGGCATTGTCGCTGGACGTGCATACGACTGTGCGGGTGAGAACCTCGAAGGCTTGCAGGTCATGGTTGAGGGTGCGGGTGGCAACATTCCCGAGGGTGTGGTCGCTAAGTACTTCCGAGACGACTTCCCCAATCGCAACCAGCCATACACCTCCGATGACGGTCTCTGGATTCTGATGGATGTGCCGACGGGCGACTGGCTCGTGAAAGGCTATGTGGCGGATGGTTTAGGTGGACACACCCTGGTGGCTCAGACCGAGCTCAAGGTGTTGGCAGACAGTATCAACATCTCCAGTGTTTACTCCGGCATTTCTGACGGCGTAAAGATGCCTGCCGACTGCCTCTCTGCCTGCAACTAAGGCGGCCCAACCATGCGATTGTTCACCGCTTTGATTTGGACCTTTGGATTCGGAACTGCTTGGGCTGCGGAAGCCGAGGAGCCCCTCGATTTTGATCTCGAGGGCTATTACCGAACCCGTGGTTACGCGTTCAAGAACCTCTTTGAGAGGCCGGTGTCTGGGCCCGGTGCCGGGCGGCAGGGTGGAACCGCCACCTACATGACCCAGCGTCTCCGGGTTCAGCCAACGTTCTCATTTGAGAAGCGTGCCAAGTTCACGATGATGGCCGATGTGATGGACGATGTGGTGTGGGGTGACAACGCGTCACTGTCATCGACTCCATTGTTTGCTTCGGACCCGTCAATGACTGGGCTTGATGGTCAAGAGACCGCGACTTTCGAGCTCAAGAGAGCGTGGATGGAATTCGATATTCCAATCGGTAAGCTTCGCATCGGTCGCCAACCTTCCAATTGGGGTCTGGGTCTGCTGGCCAACGATGGAAACGGTTTCGACGATCTGTTTGGCGAGAATCACGGCGGATCGACCTATGACCGAGTCTTATTCGCCACTCGACCGCTGGCCGTTGCGCAGAAAATCGTCGGCAAACGAGACAGCAATACACCGCTGTTTATGGTGATTGGTGTGGACCGAATCGTCGAGGACTCCAAGGACCAGTACTACGGGTACAGCTGCACGGAGAACCCGGCGGGAGGTGGCTGGACCAAGGGCATCGACGAAGACTATGACAAGCGTTGCGACTTGCAGGACTACGAGGGCAGCCCGGGTCAAGATGGCGTCACCGATACCTTCCATGATTACACCGAAGATAGGGACGCATCGTACCGCCCCGATGACTGGTGGGCGGACAATCAAGATGATGTAATGCAGATGATCTACGCCCTGATCTACAAGGGCGAAGACATCTCTCTGATGGGGCGCACCTCTGACCTGACCATGGGGTTCTACTCGGTGCATCGCACCCAGGCAGAGTCCAACTCAGACATCTGGATTTTCGATGCCTATGGCCATGTGTTGTGGGGCGGATTTTTACTTGAGGGTGAGGTGCTCAACATTCGTGGCAACAGCGCGGCTATTGCTTTGCCGGGAGCCTTCGATCCGTTCGGAGAGCTCGACAACCCCTTGCAGAAAGAAGTCGATATCTGGGGCTACGTGGCCCGAACCGGACTCCAAACGGCAGGGTACTCGGCCATTTTTGAGGCGGGCTATGCCTCAGGCGATGACAATGTCATCGATGCAAAGTTCACGGGTCGGCCCATTCACCCGGACTACAATGTTGGCTTGTTGCTCTACGACGAAATCTTGAGTCGAGTCACCGCTGCGAGCTACACGGATGATGCCACGGGGCTGTGGTCCAAGGGTGGCGTGTACAATTCCAAGTACATTTACCCCCACATCAAGTACCGCCCATCTGAGAACCTCGAGTTCCGTGCGGCCTATCTATTGGCTTGGCCGGACAAGCCAGATGGCACCAATATTTTGTGTGCGGAAGGCGATGAGATTGACGGTGTACCGCTTGATTGCTCGTCCATGGATGCCAAAGACAGTCACATTGGGTGGGAGGTCAATCTCGGTGTACACCACGACTTCCATGAGCACATCAAGGTGGCGCTGGAGACGGCGTGGGCCAAGACCTCAGATCGAATTCCCTTAAGCAGGGCGGGCCTGAATCCCGACGGGAAGTTCTATACTCTGCAGGCACGTGCAGCCTTTGAATTCTAAGTTGGCAATGGCTCTTGAGCTGGGGAGCTTGGTGGTGGCATTGGATGTACTGCTGGCCTGGGTACAAGAAGACCCAAAGCGGTGGCCGCGCCGTTTCACTCATGTGGTGACGGAACCATTGCTTCGTCCAATTCGCATGATCAGTCGGCGTCTACCCACGAGAAATTGGGACATTAGTCCACTGCTCTTGATTGTTGGTCTCACCACTGTGAAGCTGGTCTTGCAATGACTCTACTGTTTTCACTCATATTTGCTGCCCTTGCTGGCCCCGCAGAGGACTTGGCCCTTGCCTCTTCCAAGGGGGCCACGGAAGGGGTGCGCATGGAAGCTTTTGAACGGTTGGTGGCCCTGGGTGCAACCGACATGGATGTGGTCACAAAGGTAAGTCAGGCGGAGGGTGGCGACGCCCGGCAGCGTTGGGTGGCCATTCGGGCCTTGGGACGCATCGGTGGCGACCGATCCCGGGGCATTCTGATTGGCCTCTCCAAAGACCCGATGCCGGCCATCCGTGCGGCTTCGGCAGCAGCAATGGGGGATTTCGGTGACGAAGCGTTTGTCCCTTACTTGGTACAGTTGATTCAAGACCCAGCAGTGATCGTACGAGCAGGGTCCGCGACCGCTTTGTCGTCTATGGGTGACGAGCGGGCAGTGGAGGCCCTCTCCGATGCGCTGCGGGATAAGAAGAACACCTTTCGGGGACGAAGCATCTGGGTGCGCAAGTACTTTGTGGAAGCGTTGGGAGGTACCGGATCAAAGGGTGCCTACCCTGCCTTGCTGCGGGCGATGGATGACCCTGATGATGAAGTGTCTGCCAGGGTTCTCCCTGCGTTAGAGAAAATTGCTGGCTTCTCCTACAAGTCGGGCCGCACCAGCAAGCAGGAGAAAGAGGCCTGGCGGCGCTACGTCTCAGACCAGTTGAGGCAGTGAGGTCGGGACTAAGTCCGAATGTCCAGCTTGAGGACTGAGCGGCCTACACCGATGGTGTCACCATTTCGTATGCGGCTCACCGAGACCCTCTGTCCATTGTGGTAAGTGCCATTTGTACTTCCCAGGTCGCGCAAGAAGATCATTTCACGCCCGAACACCTCGATGACGGCATGACGTCTCGATATCTCCAGGTCGGTGAGTGGGATTTCACCCGTCTTCCTTCCGATGGAGACGTTGCCTCTCGTGAATCGGAAGACCTTTCCCGCATCGGACCCAGCCACGCATTCCACGGCCGCATGAAGGCTCGGAGGCAGTCTTAGATCTTGGTCGATCACGTCAGAGCCCACCGAGGTTCGATCGTGCGGCCCACGTATCTCTACCAGTTCTTCGTCCAGCAGCCAGGCGATTTCCGTGGCTTGGTTGCGCGAGGTCTCGAGAGATTCGCCATCTATCGGCGACTCATCCAGGCCCACAAAAAGGACCAAGCGGGTGTTCCCGATGGCGACCTCAGAACCAGGTCTAAGCGGTGACTCACGGACCAGCCTTCCATCGACAAGGGTACCGTTGGTGCTGCCCAGATCTTGAATGATGAATCCATCATTTCGCATCACAATCTGAGCGTGGGTTGAGCTTACGAGGGGATCGTCCAACAGGAGGTCTCCGCGCTTGCGGCCGATCACCAACGGGTTTTCGTCATTTAGGGGAACATTTAAGCCTTGGCGGACGCCGGCTACAACCTTGAGAAAGGCGGTCGGCATTAGGCGCTACAAGTCTCGTTCAGTCGGCCAGCTGCCAGGTGGACCTTGTGCATCCGCCCAGGCAACTCCCGACCGAGCGCATCAGCCAAAAAAGCTCCAGCTTCACACGCACGTTCCAGGTCGATACCCGTATTCCATCCCATGTCCTCCAGGACTTGAATGAGATCTTCGCTCGCAGCATTGCCTGCTGCACCGGGTGCATAAGGGCATCCCCCCACACCACCGATGGAGCCGTCGAATGTACGAAGCCCCATCTGTAAGCCAGCGATCACATTGGCTACGGCCGTACCGCGGCTGTCGTGCATGTGCAGTGCCATCATTTCAAGGGGGAGTCCGGCTTTTGAAACCGCGGCTACCGTGCGCTTCACTTGGTCTGGGTTTCCAGTACCGATGGTATCACTGAGGACCACTTGATCCGCTCCAGCATCGCGAAGGGCAAGTGCCAGGTGAACGGTCCTGTCGATGTGGACATTGCCTTCATATGGACATCCGAACACAGTCGAGATGTAGGCTCGGACGGTCAAGCCCTCAGCCTTTGCACTTCCGATGACCTCTCGTTGTGCAGCCAGCGTCTCACGCTGGGTGCGGTTGAGATTCTTCTGATTGTGGGTTTCGGAGGCGGACAGGAAGGTGACGACGTGATTCAGTCCGCAGTCGATCGCTCGGTCAAGACCCCGTCGATTTGGAACCAAGCCCCAGTATCGGACACCCTCAATCTGCGGGAGCTGTGCCACCACTTCGGCAGCATCGGCCAACTGAGGGATCCAGTTCGGTCGCACGAAGCTGGTGACCTCGATGTCCTTCATTCCACATTCAACCAAGCGCTGAATCAGTTCGACCTTGGTGGCCGAAGGGAGAATCGTTGCTTCATTCTGAAGTCCATCCCGCGGAGAGACTTCGTAGATGGTCAGGGATTTGGAGGAATCGGTGGGCATTATATGAATCCTATCATGCATCGGGTCCATTTCGGATCAGTGCTTGCGCCCCATAAGGGAAATCATGACGGCTTTTTGTGCATGCAGACGGTTTTCGGCCTGATCAAAGACGACTGATTGAGGTCCATCAATGACGTCGGCGGCCACCTCCTCACCGCGATGGGCAGGGAGGCAGTGCATGAAGATGGCGCTGGGCTTGGCAACGGCCATCATCTCAGCGCTCACCTGGAAGCCTTTAAAGCGTTTCAGTCGCTCTGCGGACTCAGCTTCTTGACCCATGCTGGTCCAAACGTCGGTGTAGATGACGTCCGCATCGGCTGCGGCCTCCATCGGGTCTTCGGTGATCTGAACGGCACCACCGACGGACGCGGCAAAACCACGGGTGCGTGTACTGACATCCGAGTCGGGGGCGTACCCTTTGGGGTGGCCGATCGCGACGTGCATGCCCATCTTGGCACAGCCAAACATGATCGAGTGGGCCATGTTGTTTCCGTCGCCAATGTAGGCGAATTTGAGTCCATCGAGTCGCCCGAACTTCTCGGAGACCGTTTGTAGGTCGGCGAGAACCTGGCACGGATGGTTGTAGTCGGAGAGGCCATTGATCACCGGAACGTCTGCATTGGCAGCCAGATCGACCACATCCGAATGTGCGAACACCCTGGCCATGATTCCGTCGACGTATCGTGACAGAACCTGGGCAGTGTCCGCGATCGTTTCACCACGGTGAAGCTGGATGTCGGTGGGGCCGAGGTAGATCCCCTGGCCACCGAGCTGGAATATGCCAGTCTGGAAGCTGACCCGTGTTCGCAGAGAGGGCTTCTGGAAGATCATCGCCAGAGTCTGGCCTTCGCATGCATCTCGGTATCTGCGGGGATTCCGCTTTACGTCGTGGGCGAGGTCGATGAGTTTGCGCAGTTGCTCAGCAGAAAAGTCAGCGAGAGAAACAAAATCGTTTGGCATAGTGCCCTCGAGGTCGGATGAATAAGACTGCGTATTCCGGCCGGCCCCGTGGCGCTGGCATTGGGTGTGGGGATCTTAAGCTGGGCCCTACCCACTGCGGGGAGGGCACCACATAGTAAATGGGTCTATGTCTTGGCGCCTACCCGGGTCAGCCAGAGCCAACTGGGAATGGTGATCACAGCCACGGCCACAGACCATGCGGCCAAGGTACCTCCGATTGGCCCGAACATAGGCAGCCACCAGGCGGCGAGCCATGCATACGTGCTGACACTGGCCCCACCCAACATCATGGGGCCAATGGCCCCAGCCCCAACGGTTTCACCGTGAGTGAACCATAGGATGCACATGGTGGTGAGGTAGATTGCAGGGAATACGGCCGCCATTCCAGCGATAAGCGGGCCTGCGGTCTCGCCTAGCCACACCGAGGATCCGATCGCCGTTCCTGCAATGAGTCCACGGGAGATCAGTTGCGGGATGCTTACCCGTTGTGCTGTGCGCGGGTCGGGTGGGTTGTGTTTACAGGCGATGACGCCAATCAGTATGGTGATGCCAATGACACACAGGGCCATTGGGCTTTGTCCGAGACCAGCAGCGACCAACGATGTCGTCAGATGGATCGCACACCACGCGAGTAAGGCCCAGCCAAGAAGAGACAGAGTCAGACATACCCCGAGTCGAGTAATTGAACCCCAGTTGGGCAATCGTGGGGGAAGAAGTCGCCACATCAGCAAAAAAAGTGTGTTTACGAGCATTCCGGCGGGTGTGATGAACATGGCCTCTTGAAAGCTTGAGAGGCTTGGTGACACAGCCAACAGTCCGATGGCTGCGGGTACGATCGTGGAAGGGAGCGTGCCAAGGAGTCCGCCCCGCCGCCCACCAAGGCGCTCGATCGCCACGGTAACACCCGTGGCAAGTGCGCAAGCGAACAGTGCGGGTAGAATCCAACTGCTCACCGATAACCTGCCTTTGACCAAAAGAATCCGCTCTGAGTCTTGGTAGACTCAGAGCGGATTATCGAAAGTGACCCCAACGGGATTCGAACCCGTGTTGCCGGGATGAAAACCCGGTGTCCTGACCTGACTAGACGATGGGGTCTGAAAGAGTGGGCCGCATTGGACTCGAACCAATGGCCCTCGGCTTAAAAGGCCGGTGCTCTACCAACTGAGCTAGCGGCCCAAGAGCACTCGGGGATTAACTGGGAATGCGGGTTGGTGTCAATGGGAGATGGTTTGGAAAAGTGGGTCGCGAGGAATCACTTGCTCTCGGCCGGGTCCCACACTGATGAGTCCAGCGCGGATACCAACCAGCGATTCGATGCGTTCAACGTACGCTCGGCAGGTGGGAGGAAGTGAATTCCAGTCTCTACAAGCGGTAATATCTTCATCCCAGCCAGCGATATCTTCGTAGACAGGATTTCCGGAGAATCGTTCATCGCCTTCGGGTGTGTCGTGTGCCACGCCAATTTTTAGGGTCTTCATCCCGCTGAGCACATCGAGTTTTGTGAGCGTGAGATGGGTGACACCGTTTAGGCGTGTTGCGTGACGAACCATCGGTGCATCAAACCACCCGCAGGAGCGTGGACGACCCGTCGTGGCGCCGAACTCTCCACCTTTGGCTCGCAAGACTTCTTCTTCTGTGTCGTTTAGTCGGGTCGGGAACGGCCCCGAACCCACGCGGGTTGCGTATGCTTTGACAATTCCTACGACATTGTGCAGGTCTTTGGGTCCAACCCCTGTGCCCGCGGCTGCGTTCCCTGCGACCGTGTTGGAGGAGGTAACGAAGGGGTAGGTACCGTGGTCGACGTCCAGGTAGGTGCCCTGAGCACCTTCAAACAGGATGCTCTCACCGGCATCGATCGCGTGGTGCAGGTGGTCGACGGTGTCTCGTATGTACGGCGCCAAACGCTCCGCAAATGGCTCCGCCCATTCAACAAGGGAGTCTGCAGTCACTTCGTCTGCGCCGTACCAGGACGTAAACATCCGGTTCTTTTCAGCGAGCGTTCCATGAATGTGTCGCCGGAATCGAGCTAGATCCAGCAAGGCGCCGGCCCGAATACCTCGGCGAGCCACCTTGTCCTCATACGCAGGACCGATGCCTTTCTTGGTGGTGCCGATCTTGGCTCCTCCAAGGGCTTGTTCGCGCAGTTCATCGAGGGTCCGGTGAATTGGAAGGACGAGATGAGCGTCGGCGCTTAGAATCAGGGACTTCGGGCCCACCTGGTGTCCTCGGGCATTGAGTTGATCGAGCTCCTGTACCAGGACCTCCGGATCAACCACAACACCGTTTCCGATAATACAGGTGGTGTTCGGTTGGAGGATGCCGCTTGGGATCAGGTGAAGGATCACCGTCTCACCGTCGACAACCAGGGTGTGGCCGGCGTTGTTGCCGCCCTGAAAACGGACGACATGGCTTGCGTTTGCGGCCAGTAGGTCGACGACCTTTCCTTTGCCCTCGTCTCCCCACTGGAGGCCGACGACAACCGTGTTTTTGGTTGCACCCGATTGAGACATGGCGGCCTTCCATTGATACGGTTGGACTCCGACTGGAGCGCACGCTGTCTAACGGGACGGGAGTGTCAGCGCACGTTGCGAAGACCAGTCTTCGCTCTTGAATTGCCTTTGTCCATTTCGAGGACAGTTTCGTACTCTCTCCGCGCATTCAAACCCATCCCGATTTCGAGGTACAAATCGGCGAGGGCAAGACGAATGTTCACATCACGGGGAGACTTGGATGCGGCGCTTCTCAAGAGGTCCAGTGCTTTTCGGTTGTCTTGTTCTAGCCTCAGAACCAACTGGGCGAGCCGAAAGTAGGGGACCCCGTCCTTCGGTTTTTCTTCACAGGCACGCTCATAATTGTACATGGCTTCTTTGAAGTTTTGGAAGCTCTCAGCGCTCTCGCCGGCCTGAACGAACTGCAAAGCCATCGCTGCCGATACCTCGGACTTGGCCAGCGCATAAAGCGCTCGAAATTCATGGTTATCCGCGTCGAACTGACAGGCGAGGTGCAACGAAGACACCGCCTTGCTGGCATTGCCAGCCTCATAGTCAGTCTTTCCTTGGTCGTAGTACCGCTGGGCTCTCGATGTCTGGCCCTTCATTTTTTTACGGAGGTCCTTGATTGCCTGGGCCCGGGGATCGCTGCGGCGGCGCTCCAGCCGTTCCCGTGCACGAAGTCGGGCAGCTCTTTCTTCCGGGCTGAGCTTTTTCCGTCGCTTTGGCTTTTCTTCCGTGCCGGGGGAAGCTGCCGCTGCCTTTGCTCGCCTCGTTTTCTTTTCTGCGGCCTGTTGATCGGCGGTTGCCGCGGCAACGATGGCTTTGTGGTCGCGGTTGTATCGTCGACGGGCCTCAGGATCGCTGAGGACCTTGTAAGCCTTGGTAATGTGAATAAAAACGAACTCGAGCGTAGCCTGTAGGTCACCAAGTTCTCGGCGATAATACCGGTCTGGGTGCCAGTCACGAGACACTTGGTAGTATGCCGACCGAATGGAATCGGAGTCAGCATCTGGCGGTACGTCCAACAGGCGGTAGTGGTTGCCTTCGGTGGCAAATGCATGGAGGCGCTGAAGGCCGGCGCGCTCCTGTTCTGTCAGAGGATCTTTACCCATAGGTCTTTAGCATATAAAAAAAAACCCAAGACAGCGTGGTCACCCCTAGTCTTTGGTTCCGGATCTTGGGTGGGCGGCTCGGTAAACCGAGAGCAGATGTGCGGCGTCCACGTGGGTGTATCGCTGGGTTGTTGAGAGCGAAGCGTGACCCAGTTGTTCCTGGATCGCTCGAAGATCAGCCCCCGAACCCAAGAGGTGCGTCGCGCAACTGTGGCGGAGCGCGTGGGGGTGCAGGTCGGCAATGCCATTTACAACCCCCGCTTCTCTTACAATTCGCCATGCGGAGCGATCGCTTAATCTTTTGTGAAACCGGTTGAGGAACAAGGCGCCTTCCGGCGCGAGGTGCTGGAGCCAGGTGGTGAGGGCTTGGGTGGCAGGAGGGCCAAAGGGTACAATTCGTTCTTTTTGGCCCTTGCCCAACACCCGTACAAGGCGGTTTGATAAATCAAGGTCGACGATGTCGAGCCCCACCGTCTCAGAGACCCGAAGGCCTGCGCCATACATCAACTCAAGGAGCGCGCGGTTTCGATCTAGAAACCATCCCTGTTGGCTGGGATGCTCGACCACCGCCGCAGCTTCCTGAACGTCGAGAAAACGGGGTGTTTTCTTAGGAACCCGAGGACTCTTGAGTCGGACGGCAGGACTGGCATCGACAAACCGCTCTCGAAGCATCCATCTGTAAAAGCTCCGAAGGGCTGCGATTTTCCGAGCCATGGTGGCCGGAGCCAAACTTCGTTTGCCGCCCCTATTCCCGATTCGTTCCTTCGACAGCCATCCGCGAAGGTCGGATAAGGCGGCTGTTCTGAGCGTCTTGTGTCGCTCTAATAGAAATGTGTCGAGACTATGGAGGTTGGCCCGATACGCTCGAAGGGTGTGCTCAGAGCACCCTCTTTCGGCCTTCAGATGATCCATCCAAGCTGGCAAATCCTGATTCATATACACCACGGTACACTCTGGACGCGTCAAGTGCAAAATGGATTTTCAGCCTAGGCCGAGGGGGGTGGGAGTTTGCACTCGCCCGAAACAAGGGGTATTCCTCGCCAAGGCCAACCACTCTTGCTGGCCTATGGGCCACAGAAAGTTGGCACTCCTATATACAAAGGAATCGGATCCCATGGGAATTCCCCTTGTCATTGTCGAGTCACCGGCCAAAGCACGAACCATTTCTCGATTCTTAGGGGATGAATACAAAGTAGAAGCCTCCATTGGTCACATCCGTGACCTCATTGGCCGCGCATCCGATCTTCCACCGGCTCAGCAAAAGCAGCCTGGAACCAAGCTCGGTGTGGATACGGAGAATGGCTTTGTTCCGTACTACATCGTTCCAAAAGAGAAAAAGGCCCAGGTCAAGCAGCTGCGCGAACAGATAAAAGACGCTTCTGCCCTCTACCTAGCGACAGATGAGGACCGCGAAGGGGAGAGCATCAGCTGGCACTTGGTACAGGTGCTGAAGCCCGAGATTCCAGTGTATCGCTTGGTGTTTCACGAGATCACCGTAGCGGCAATTAAGAAGGCGCTCGCTTCACCACGACAGGTTGATGAGAGCCTAGTGAAGGCCCAAGAGGCCCGCCGGATCGTGGACCGTTTGTTTGGTTACCCCGTATCTGAGTTGCTCTGGAGAAAAGTTGGACCCAAGCTCTCAGCCGGCCGGGTTCAGTCCGTTGCTGTCCGCCTTGTCGTCGATCGCGAACGGGCTCGAATGGCCCACATTTCTGCAGACTGGTGGGATATCCGCGGCCCATTTGTGCACGGTGAGGGCGACATTGAGGCCCATTTGACCCAATGGAAGGGTTCGCCGATCGTCACGGGTCGGAACTTCAGTGCCCAAGGCAAGCTCAAGAGCAAGGGCCTTGTCCTTCTTGGAGAGGCTGAGGTGAAGGCGGCCGTTAAGGCTCTCAACGGCGGCGGCGCCAAGGTGAGCGGTGTGGATGAGCGGCCATATGTGGATCGCCCGGCACCACCTTTCACGACGTCCACCATGCAACAAGAAGCAAACCGCCGGTTTAAGTGGGCCGCACGCAAGACCATGAACACCGCCCAGAGGCTGTATGAGAATGGGTGGATCACCTACATGCGTACCGACTCGGTGTCCCTGTCTCAGCAGGCGACTGACGCAGCCCGTGGCCTGATTCAGGCAGAATATGGTGCCAAGTACCTGCCAGATGCACCGAGGGTGTACAAGAGCAAGGCCAAGAATGCGCAGGAAGCACACGAGGCCATCCGTCCGGCTGGAGATGACTTCCGAACCCTTGGAGAGGCCAAGTCCACCTTGGATACCGACCAGCGGAAACTGTACGAACTGATTTGGAAGCGGACCGTCGGGTGTCAGATGAAAGACGCAAAGGGTCGCACTGTGACCGTGCGCATTCAGGCGGGCGACGGCTCCTTTGAAGCCAAGGGTCGGACCGTAGATTTCGCAGGATATCGTCTGGCTTATGTGGCTGGAACCGATGATCCTGAGGCTGCAGCGATGGAGGCAGAGCGCCTCCTACCCCCAGTGGTCGCAGGCGATGACTTGGTGGTTGGAAAGCTGGAGGCCAAGGGCCACTCGACCAAGTCACCCGCTCGCCTGACAGAGGCTTCGCTGGTCAAAGAACTCGAGGAACGCGGCATTGGTAGGCCCTCTACTTATGCGTCCATCATCGATACGATCATCAATCGAGAGTATGTCTTCAAGAAGGCTTCTGCGCTGGTACCCACATGGACCGCCATTGCGGTGACGCGTCTGCTTGAGTCGGAGAATTTCAAATGGTTGGTGGACTACGAGTTCACAGCCCAGATGGAAGATCAACTTGATGAAATCGCGCTGGGTAAGGGCGATCGCGAGGCTTACCTCACAAAGTTTTGGGACACTCTCAAGAAATCAGTCGAGGATGGTACCGCCACGATCGATCCTCGAGAGGTGTGTACTCTGAGCATCGGTGTGGCCGACGCCGGCATGGCCAAGAAGCTGTCCATTGATGAGGCTACGGACATCGTGGTTCGCGTCGGAAAGTACGGACCGTTTCTTCAGGCCGGTGAGCTCACGGCGAATCTTCCTGGCGACCTTGCTCCGGACGAACTGAGCCTCGAGAAGGCCGTTGACTTGTTGAGCGGACCAAAGGTGTTGGGTCAATGCGCAAACACTGGAAAGGATATCTACGTCGCGAATGGCCGGTTCGGTTGGTACGTGCAACTGGGCGAAGTCGAGGGTGAAACCAAGCCCCCCCGCAAGAGCATCCCGCGCAATGTGAAATTGGAGACGGTTGACCTTGTAATGGCTGAGGCTTTGTTGAGCCTTCCCCGCGAGGTCGGCACGCACCCTGAGACGAGTGAACCCATCATGGCCGATTATGGCCGGTATGGACCCTACGTAAAGACTGGGAAAGAGACCCGCAGCATTCGGGACAAAGATCCGATGAAGGTGCTGGAACTCACCCTTGCTGAGGCGATGGAACTGTTGGCTCAGCCGAAGGGCCGCAAGGGCGCAGAGATCCTAAGAGAGCTTGGGGAAGATCCCAAGACCAAGAAGGCCGTCAAGTTGATGGATGGTCGCTATGGACCCTATGCCACTGATGGGGACACCAATGCGAGTCTGGGCAAAGCGTTCACTCCCGAAGCCGTCACACTGGAAGAAGCCATCGAGCTTATTCGAGTGAGAGAGAAGGCACCCAAGCGCAAGGGTTCCTTTCGGAAGAAGAAGAAGAAATAGGCCGTCTTAGTAAAAGAGCAGGCCCCACTCTCTCTCGATCATGCGTCGTGCCTCACCATCGAGGGTAGGCAGTCTCTCGAACAAGGCCATGGCTGCCACCCGTCGGACATCATCCATACTGATGGTCGCCATGCCGTGAGCATTTAGGGGTTTTTCCATACCCGACAGCACCTGGTTGACCCGATCCAGGCTGGCCTCGTCGAGGTGTCCAAGGTCAACCAGAACATCGAGCAAGGCGCTTGCGCGCGTGTCGAGTTCATAGATGGGAGGAAATGGAGTGGGGTTGGTCACGGCGTGCTCCACAGGCAAAGACGATCGCCCGGTAACCTTGAAATCAACCCCGTCAACTCCAGTTCAGCGACAGCCACAATTGCCTCGGGCACCGATTGGCCTGTGATGGCCACGATGTGGTCGAGGGTTTGCCCAGTGGTGAGGGCCTCGAGGACGGCTCGCTGGGCAGGACAGGAGGGACCATAGCTTGGGGTGGATGGGGACTCCATACCGAGGTGAAATAGGACATCCGAGACATCCCTCACCAATCCAGCACCATGAAAGATCAGTTCATTGCATCCTTTGGATCCGTCATCCATTGGGTGCCCTGGAACCACCATCAACTCACGCCCTTGGGTCAGTGTGTGGCGGGCTGTGATTCGGCTACCAGACCGCATCCCGGCCTCGATCACAACCGTACCCAAGGCGATGCCGGAGATGACACGGTTTCGCTGGGGAAAGGTGGCTTTACTCGCTGGAAAGGACGGCATGAACTCGCTCAATATCAGGCCACCAGCGTCCACTATGCCCTGAACCGATCGGCCCTTTCGTCCTCTGCTGGCTTGAGCGAGGCCCTGGCCAAGAACCGCTATGGTTCGGTCTGGCCGGGCATCGTGAGCGGCCGCATCGATGCCATATGCCAAACCACTCACCGTCACGAGTCCTGCTGAGACGAGGTCTGTGGCCAATCGGGAGGCCACGCTGCGCCCTCTACTAGTACAGCGTCTTGCGCCTACAATCGCGACGGACGGCTCGTTTAGCAATGCGGAATTTCCTCGGTAGAATAGGACCGGCGGCGCGTAGGGTATGTTCCGCAACCGTGATGGGTAATCAGGGTCGTGGGGAAGTAGAAAGGGGTCCTCAGTCTCGATGGAGCGTGCACGCCGAAGCCGTGCCTGGTGACGACTGCAGATGCCGCTGTCGGAGAGCTGCGCCGGTGTGAGCGAGTCGACCGGCTGACCGGTTTGAAGCGCAAGGGACAGGTCCAGCCGGCCGCTTAGTGTCGCGGCAGCATGCCAAAATCCGGGAAGTGTATGCATGGGAGTCCTTGGAGAACACCCACAAAGCGTCATGAACCGCCGTCAACATAGCGCCGAGAATGGCACCGACAAGTGTCAGTCCATGCGAGTGACGATCTCTGATCCGATTGGGATGGATCGCGAGGCGTCCGTTACGACCGCAGTAGCGGAATAGTCGTCAACACGGACCACGACCAAGCGACCGATAACACTGGCTGGCAGTGCAGGGTCCGGCCGCCGCGGGTCCAAGACTTCGTCGATACGAGAGACAATATAGAAGCTGTTTCCGATGCGAACCCCATCAGCGCGGCCCCGATCGATAAAAACGGTCTCCCCGGTGGTGGAGAGCACTCGTTCCTGGGACATCTGTGCCACGATTTGGCCTTCCAGATCACCCGTCGGTGGGCCGACCTCAAGTTCGACGGTGATGGGCATTGCAGGACCCACCAGATCCCCACGTTCGAGCTCTTGGTAGGACTCTCGTACTGTGGCACTGAGGTAATCACCGTACTTGTGGATCACCTTCAGGTCACCGATGATGCGGTACATGTTTCCATATTTCTGTCGTCGAATCTTGGGGTGCCGAACTCTTTGTTGGACCCGTCGAAATACCGACAGAATGTCACCGCACTCGTATGCGTCTGGGTCTTCGACCCTCACATAGACCAAGTTGTCTTCGGCGAGCATGACACCCGGTGAACGGGCCTTTGCGATTTCTCCGAAGACTTCGAGGTTTTGTTTCTTCCGAAGAAATGCCGGTGCGACGTATTTATCGGCCTCAATGGTGTGATCGAAGCGGATATCGGGTCCACACTCGACTTCAACATCAGCAAAATCCAGGCCGTCTACGCTGAAGCCATCCCGATTGGTTTCCAGCTCTATACTGGGTGGTTCAATCAATGAGCCCATGCGGAAGACAATGCGGTTCCCTGGGTAAATCCAGTGTGGGTTGGTGATGTAGTCGTTGATCGACCACAAGCGGGGCCAGTAGTAGGGGTTCCCCAGGAAGGCCTGCGCAATCTCCCAGAGAGTGTCGCCGGGGGCCACTAAATAGAACTCGGGGGTTCCACCCTGAGTAGAGGGGACCGCAGTCAATTCGGAGCCCGAACCGGTGTACATTTCTACCTGGTCGGCTTGGGCAGTACCCACGGTCAGGGCCAGTGCTGTGATGAATTTCCACATGAAGTGCTCTCCGAGCGCCTTAGGATCTCAATGAAACCGAGTTGATGTCAAGCATTCAACCGTTGCCCGTGCGTCCATAATCGTCTTCGTGCCGGACGACATCGTCCAACTCGGTAGTCGAAACCTCGAGCAGTTCGACGTCCGTTACAGCCTGCATTCGATGTTTTCTCATAGGCGCGATGTGCACGGCATTTCCAGGTTCACAAGAAATTACCTGAATAATTCCTTGTTCATCCTCCAACTCAAGACGCATGGATCCGCGCAACACGCGGATCGTTTCGTCCTTCATCTCGTGATGCTGCATGGACAGTCGGTGACCGGCGGTGATGAACAAGATTTTCCCAACATAGCGGTCGGTTTCTGCCCAAATTTCTTCGTGGCCCCAGGGCTTTTCAATCCGTCGGGTCATGGTGCCTCCGTAATCATGAGGTCGCGTGTCCCAAGTATCCGGGTCAATTTGACTCTCGCCTCTGCTGCTGAGTCCTTACTTGGGTATGCGCCGACCTTCACTCGGTACCAGTTTACGCCACGAATGAGTGCGGTGACACGGTAGGCTTTAAGGCCGCGTTCTTGAAGTTTTGCTACCCGTGCATCGGCGTCGACGGCGGCGTCGTAGCTCGCGATCTGGACAGACCAGCCCGCGCTGGGAACCGGCGCAGATTTTGGAGGGTCTGGTGGAGGGGCTTGCTTGGCCGTTGATGCAGGGCGGACGTCGGTTGGTGGCTCCTCGGCCTCGACGGCGGGTGGCGTTTGTGGCGCGATGCCTTCGGAGAGTGTCTCGGGGAATGCGAGCGGGGGCGCTGCCGCCTGTGCCGACTCAACTTCCCGGAGCAACGCCTCGAGGGCATCTTCTCTATCGGGATTCGGTAGTATGGTCTCGGTGTCCGACGCGACGGGCGTATCCGCTTGATTTCGGCCTACTTGAATGCCAACAAAGAAGGCCAACAGGGCGATGGCCAATGTAGCGGTGCCCAGAGCAGCCAGGTGCCCGCGGGTAATCCAAATTTCTCGTCCGTTCTGCGTATTCACTCAATCAGCCACCGGTAAAGTTATCATATTTGCTTTTGGCCAAGTCGTCTCTTGGTCTGCAGACCATAACTGAAGCATTTTCAGCCTAAATACGCTCGCTGAGGACCCACCTCATGGGCTTGTTGGTCCTCAGAGGATTGTATAAAAGGTTGTTCATTGATCACCATAGGAACAGCTATAACGGCGCGGATGTGGTCGTCTAAGAAACGGATTGCGGCCACGCTAAAATTATTGTCTGAAAGAGGATGGTCCCGACACCGGGCGACCACCTTTCGATGTTCTTTCACCAATCGAGACTCAGCCACGCTGAGCCTAAGGCCCACCATGTGTTCCCAGCAGGACTCGTCGCGTGTAGGAAAGTGAACTGGGCTTAGGCCAGTCGGACTTCTTCCTCAATGAAGGTTTCGAGGATGTCGCCGACCTTAAGGTCGTTGAAGCCTTCGAGGTTCATTCCGCATTCGTAGCCCTTCTCGACTTCGCGAACGTCGTCCTTGAACCGGCGGAGGCTCGCGAGTTTCCCGGTCCAGAGAATGACGCCATCGCGCAAGAGGCGTACTTGGTGTGAGCGGGCAATCTTGCCTTCTTGGACCCGAACACCGGCCACGGTTCCGATTTTGGGTACTTGGAAGCACTCTCGGATATCGGCGGTGCCTTGAACGATTTCCCTGAATGTGGGAGATAGAAGACCCTTCATGGCCGCTTCCACATCTTCGATCGCCTCGTAGATCACGCTGTATGTGCGAATCTGGATGGCGTACTCGTCTGCAAGATGTCGGGCTTTAGAGTCTGGCCGAACATTGAATCCAATGATGACGGCGCCATAGGTTTGAGCCAGGGTGACATCAGACTCGGTGACACCACCAACGGCGGCATGGAGGAATTTGACGTTCGCCCCTTCGACGTTGATTTGGTCAAACGAACTCTTGATGGCCTCGAGGGTTCCGTTGACATCGGCCTTGATGATCAGGTTGAGCTGTACCTTCTCACCTTCACTGGCCTGGGCAAGCAAGTCCTCCAAGCTGACGGACTTGCGACCGGTTTGTGCTTTCCTCTTCTCGATATCAAGTCGATTCTCTGCAAGAGACCGGGCAGCCTTGTCACTCTCAACGACGACGAAATTGTCGCCGGCGTTGGGAACATCTTGGATGCCGATGATCTCGACAGGTGAAGATGGTCCGGCCTGCTTGATAATGGTGCCATTGTAGTCGTTCATCGCCCGCACACGACCCCAGACTGTACCGAGGACAACCGTGTCGCCTTGTTTTAGGGTTCCGTTTTGAACGAGCAAGGTTGCGACTGGGCCGCGGCCCTTTTCTATGCGTGCCTCGAGAACGGTGCCTTCGGCGTGCCGGTCGGGGTTTGCATTGTACTCGGCCACTTCGGCAAGTACCGCAATGTTGGCGAGTAGCGCGTCGAGTCCGTCGCCCTTGAGCGCGGAGACGTTGCACATAATGGTGTCGCCGCCATATTCCTCAGGCACCAATCCATGTTCCATCAGGGCTTGGCGAGCCTGAGTTGGGTCGACTCCGGGCTTGTCACACTTGTTGACCGCTACCAGAATCTGGACGCCAGCAGCCTTCGAGTGATTGATGGCTTCGATTGTCTGGGGCATGATGCCGTCGTCTGCAGCGACAACCAGAACGACGATGTCGGTGACTTGAGCGCCCCGTGAGCGCATCTCAGTGAACGCTGCGTGTCCTGGAGTGTCGATGAAGGTGATGTTCTGTCCTTCATGCTCGACTTGGTAGGCGGCGGTATGTTGGGTGATTCCACCCGCTTCGCCGTCGGCCACATTTGCACGACGAATGGTGTCGAGCAGGGTGGTCTTTCCGTGATCGACGTGGCCCATAATCGTTACGATTGGGGCACGGACCTGGAGGTCCTCATCGGCCTCGACGTCTTCTGTGGTGATCATGTGATCGTCTTCAGAGAACGTCGTGTTGACAATGTCGTACTGGAATTCTTCGGCGATGAGCTGAGCGGTCTCAATGTCCAACTCGTCATTGACCGTGGCCATCTGGCCCATGCCAATGAGCTTCTTGATCAATGTACCCGTCTTCACACTCATTCCGTGGGCAAGGGCGGCCACTGTAATGGTGCCGTCTACCTCGACCCTACGCTTGATGGCTTTCGCAAGTGGACTGGTTTTCTTTGGTCCTGCATTGCGTCGAGAACGCCGCCGTCGACGATGTGCGGCGGGGATGTCGTCCATGTACATTTCGACACGAGTGCGCCGGTGTTCTTGCCTGCGGGGCTTGTTCGTGGTCTTCCGGTCATCAGCGGCGCCCTTTTCACGCTCACCGGTTGCGGGAGCCGTTGGGTTTTCGTTTTGCCATTTCTTTTGGCGTTCACCTTCCCGGGCGGCCTCGTTGACCTTGCGTGCTGCATCAGGATCGTTTGGATCGTAGCCGGGAGGAGGCTTGACCACGGCGGAGCCCAGTCCAGCAAATGCAGGCTTTCTGGGTGGTGGTCTGTTGCCACCGAGGCGAGGCAGTCGCCTTCCTGGTGTACCGTCTGCGCGTGGCAAGCCGCTGGCGAGCTTAGATGCTCGTCCGGCCGCATCTTCAGTCTCGGCGGTTTCAGCAGCGGCTTCAGTAGCGGTTTCAGCAGTGGTTTCAGCAGTGGTTTCAGCAGCGGGCTTGGCAGCGGCTTCGACAGCGG
>CAWVVG010000007.1:0-25284 GCA_963932775.1 uncultured bacterium | reverse complement strand
CTTGGTTGCCGCCGCCTTGGTTGCCGCCGCCTTGGTTGCTGCCGTAGGACTCGCCAGCACCCTCGCTCCGACCACCGAGAAAGCGAACATTCTCAGCAATAATCTTCGTAGTGTAGCGATCCTTGCCTTCGCGATCCTGCCATTTTTCTGTCTCGATGCGACCCTCTACAAAGAGCTGCTTGCCCTTCTTGCAGTACTTGCCAATGTTCTCGGCGGTACGGCCGAAGACCACGATCGAGTGCCACTCCGTCTGGTTGTTCCAGTTTCCGTCCCGATCCTTGCGTTGATGGGTCGTCGCCAGGCGAAGATTGGCAACGGTGGTGCCGCCTCCGGTGGTACGAACTTCCGGGTCAGCGCCCAGGTTTCCAACGAGAATGGCTTTATTGACGGTCATGGTTTCTCCAGTTTCATGCTTGAAAACGACCCCCACCACGCCACCTTGAGCGTGGAGCCACCGTTCCCCTTTACAGGCGCATTCTCTAGCCCATCCGAACCGAACGTGCGAAGGGGGATCTGGGCTGAATTCACATTTCGGACAATTACTGTCCAAACATCGGCTCAAGTACATCCTGTTAGAGCGCAAAACATGAACAGCTACATCCAATTCGGTGATGCCCGCAGCGCGGCCAACCATGGCCAAGGGCCGGTCCATTTGGTTGTGACCAGCCCCCCGTACTGGTCGATCAAAGACTACGGAACGGATGGTCAAATCGGGCTCGGCTCCAGCTACGAGGCTTACCTGGATGACCTCAACTCAGTGTGGACGCTCTGCTTTGACCGACTGCTTCCCGGATGCCGGATGTGCATCAACATCGGCGACCAATTCTTGAGGGCCAAGGATCACGGCAGGTACCGAGTATTGCCCATTCGAGAGAAAATAATCGCCCAGCTCGCGGAGCTTGGTGCCGACTATATGGGGGCCATCATCTGGCAAAAGATGACCAACACCAACACCTCCGGCGGGGGTGTTCTCATGGGCTCCTATCCTCACCCACGGAATGGCATTCTCAAGCTGGACTATGAATTTATCCTTGTGTTCAAGAAGCCAGGCAAGGGCCCAAGAGGAACGCCCGAGCAAAAAGCCGAGAGCGCCATGAGCATCGAGGAATGGAGCCGGAACTTTAGTGCTCACTGGAGCTTCCAGGGAGAGCGGCAGAAGGGGCACCATGCGATGTTTCCCAGAGAATTGCCTCGCCGACTGATCCGAATGTTCAGCTTTCCTGGAGAGCGGGTGCTCGACCCATTCTCGGGAGCGGGAACTACCGTAGCCACTGCGATCGAACAGGGACGCATCGGAGAAGGAATCGAGCTCAATGAAGACTTTCGGCCCATTATCGAGGATCGTCTCGGAGATGCAGCATCTTCCGTGCGCTTTGTGGGGCAAGGAGAACAGCACCGGGAGGGAGCTCCAGAGAACTTTCAGGGGTCTGCCACCCGCATCGAAGATCTGGGCAGGGACCGCTGGGAGGGCACCGCTCGTGTCGAGCTGGTCGAAGGCCCCAACCACATCCGCGTGAATGGCAAGACATGGGAACTCGAGGGCCTCCTGCCGGGCACAGCCGCATGCTGGGAAGCCCTCAATGAGCTGGTCAAGAACCGAAAAGTTGTGGTCGAGCCCACCTCAGAGTCTCACGCTTACATCAGACTGATGAACCGAACGCTGGTCAATGCCCGACTCATTCGAATGGGGGTCGCGGAGCCAGATCCGGAGCGCCAACATCGCAACCGAACCCGATTTATGCGCTACGCCATGGAACGAAACCAGCACGGCGGGAGTTGATGTACGTGTGGCATTCATGGTTGGCAATCGGGCTCGGGCTCCCAGGAAATATAGGGCTGGCCGTTGCTGCACCTGACGCACCAACCAAAGAGGGGATGGCGCCATCCGCCGCGTGTCCCAGTTCAGTGGCGGTACTGAAGCTTCCAGATGGGATTCAGGCCCAAGACCCAAGACTCAACGGAAAGCACCTGATCATTGTGACCAAGAAGAGCCGACGGGTCTTTCGTTTTCAGCACGGCAGGTTGCTCCACATCGACGGAAATCCCGCCTGCTGGATCGCCGGCCTCGGACCCGAACCCACCGGACACAAGCAGATAGAGGGCGACGGAAAGACGCCCGAGGGCTGGTACCGCACCTCCGACAAGCCTTGGAGTCAGTGGTATGCAGCGATTGCAGTTCACTACCCCAACCCATCGGATGCCATAGACGCCCTTGGGGATAAGCGCATCACAGCCGCCACCCAGTCTGCCATCCAAGCCGCCATAGACGCCGATAAAAAGCCGCCTCAGACCACGGCGATGGGTGGAGAGATTCTTCTTCACGGAGGAGGCAGCAGTACAGACTGGACGCTGGGGTGTATCGCCATGAACAATGAAGACATCGATAGCCTTCGCACGACCCTCCCTGGGAACATGGTGACGGATGTGTTGATCCTTCCCTGAGCCACCTCAGGGTTGGTTAGAGCCCACCAATGGTCCTCGACACCGACATCGAAACCGCCATCGCCCATCTGCGTGCTGGTGCGCTCGTCGCCATTCCCACAGAGACCGTCTATGGTCTCGCGGGGGACGCAATGAACCCACTCGCCATCCGCCGCATTTACGCCACAAAAGGCCGGCCCACCGGCCACCCAGTGATCGTACACCTGGGCCCCGATGCCGACCCGAATGAGTGGGGCGAGATGAACCCACTCGCACAGACCCTGGCTGAACACTTCTGGCCAGGACCCCTCACCCTGATCGTTAAACGCAGACCCCGCGTCCTCGATGAAGTGACAGGAGGGCTCGACACCGTGGGGCTTCGCGTTCCATCTCATCCCGTGGCACAGACCCTACTCAGCGCCTTCGGTGGCGGTCTCGCCGCACCCTCTGCGAACCGATTTGGACGCATCAGCCCGACCACAGCACACCATGTCCAGGCAGATTTAGGCTCTGAAGTCATGGTCCTCGACGGAGGGCCCTCTGCTGTGGGCATTGAAAGCACCATCATCGATGTCTCTGAAAACAAGCCCTGCATGCTAAGGCCAGGCGTGATCGACCCAGAAAGCATCGAGGCCTGCGTGGGTCCACTTGGCATCTCGAACACCCCTGCCCCAGGCACCCTAAAGAGCCACTACGCACCCATGACCAGCTTGCTCTTGAGCCACAATCCAGAGTCGGACCGCAAGCGACTCGAGGCAGAAGGCCGCACCGTAGCCGTTCTCGAGGCGACCAAGCTCGAAGATCATGCCCGCAACCTCTACGGAGAACTGCGGCGACTCGACGCACTCGGAGTCGACATCCTCATCGCAGAAATGGCCACGAATGTGGGCATCGGCAGAGCCATCAATGACCGGCTTTCCCGCGCCGCCACCAAGTTACCCACAGGCCAATAGCCAAGGCCAAAGATATACCTTATCTATTTGTTTCTGCTGAGCTTTAACTGATAAAAGCCACAGCTTATCTTCTGTCTAATCCACAGCTAAGCCATACCAGCCGCAGGTTATCCACAGGCTGTGATGCCAGTTCAGTCTTCTCGCCGACGCAGGGCTACCAGCAGCCCCAGTGCAGAGAACAGACCCACCACGCCGCCGGCCTCAACCACGGGCGCCTCCGAGCCATCCGGGCCGCCGCCACCGCACCCACAGCCTTTGGAGAGGTCTTCGCCGCCACCGCCACCGCCGACCGAATTTTCGGATCCAGGTGTGGGCGGCATATTGGTAATAAAGTCCGCCTCATTGTCATCGGTATCCACGCCATCCGGTCGCCGACCGAGCGCCAGACCCTCGCTGGGCATGGTGCCAATGGTAGACGCTCCCGCGTCGTCATCAAGCTCAAAGTCCTCTACAGGATCCATGGGGTCTCCGTAAAGCACGGTGTCTTGTACCTCGCCCACGCAGTCCACCAAGCGAACGCCATCCGGGTTCTTGGAGCCATTTCCGAGCGAGAACTTGTTGTCATCATCGGTGTAGAAGTCTGCTTCCTCCACACCCAGTCCACCCACAACCAAGAACCCGCCCGTGGGAATGGTGGCACCTGCAGGGAAAACGTAGCTCACGGCACCCGGCCAGCTCGATGTGCCGGCAGCAATGCCCCAGCCCGAGAGTGAAACCGTTTCATCCGCTGTGTTGTAAATCTCAAGAAACTCGCCTTCGGAGTCCTCGCCTTCAGGGTTTGGCAACATCTCATTTATCTTGAGTCCAAGCTCCCCTGGAACGCAGACAACGGGCTCACTGTAAGGGTTGGCTGAACCGGGAGAAGGGTCATCGCTGACCACAAAGTCCAATGCACTCTGGTCGCTGTCTTCGCCATCGTTGACCCGCGCCAATGACTCCCCACCGCCAGGCCCCTCGGCCAATGATGTCGCCTCACTGCCGGAGTCATCCATCCAGCCCTCATCGTTGGGGCCACCGTAGATCACGGTGTCTTGCACCTCATCTTCACAGTCCACCAACTGTATGGCATCTGAATTCGATCCGGCATTGCCCATGTCCAGACCAGCAATCACATCTACACCGGGTACCAGCTCACCCCCCACCAGCAGGTGCTCTCCCGAACCAATCTCGGTGCCCACCGCAAAGATCTTGGTGCCCGTGTAAGAGCCGTTCTTGCCCCACACGAGCGCCCACCCATCGATCGAAACGGTGTCATCCCCAGAGTTGTAAAGCTCGACCCACTCCAGATCCGAGTCCGCACCATCTGGGTCTGGCAACAACTCATTGATCTTCACCTGTCGTGCACCCCAGGCACAATCGATGGGCTCTGACTCGGGGTTTGACAAGCCAGGTGTCGCCACCTCAGCTTCGATCCAGTCCGCCTCGCACTCATCGGTGTCGTAGCCATCTTGTATCCGAGCCAAAGTAAAGCCTTCGCTGGGTTTTGGTGCGAGTGACGTGGCCACATCGCCACCGTCGTCCAGCCACATGTCGTCGTTCGGGGCGCCATAGATCAGGGTATCCGCTGGCGCATCGTCGCAGCCCATCAAGCGAACAGCATCTGCATTCGATCCCGCATTGCCCATGTCCAGGCCGGCGAGGACATCCACGCCAGGAACGTCCTCATCGCCCACCAACAGGAACGCTCCAGGCTCCAGATTTAGACTCGAGGAAAAACTCAGGATGTCGCCGTAGGTACCGCTCTTTCCAGACTGCAGACCCCAGCCACCAAGATTGACGGTGCCTGTTCCTGCATTGTACAGCTCAATCCATTCGCCACCGCCATCGGCGCCATCGGGATTGACCATCACCTCGTTGAGCTTGATCCAGTCCGCGCCCTCACAGTCTGAGGTCATCATGCCCGTGTCATCGCCAGGCACATCCACGTCATCGATAACGACATTGGATCGCGCAGGTGTTGGGGCATCGAGCACGGAAAAGTCCTCTCCGCTTCGATCGGTATCGACCCCATCTACAGTTCGTGCAATCGACCATCCAGCGGATGCCGTTGGCGCTAGAGAGTCCGCCTCAAAGCCGAGGTCATCCAGCCAGGCATCGCTGTTGGGGTTTCCATATACGACCGTGTCAACGATTGCTCCTTCATGGTCAACCAGTTGAATCGCGTCCGAATTCGACGATCCATTTCCAAGGTCGAGCTCTACCAGCAGGTGAGCACCAATGTCTTCGGAACCCATCAAAATATAAGCGCCTGGGTCAATGACTTCCGAGGCCAGCTCCTGCTCCGATGTGTAGTCTCCGTTTCCCCAACGAATCACCCAGCCACCGAGGTCCGTAGGCTCGACTCCTGCATTGTACAGCTCAATCCATTCCTGGCCTGCATCTGCACCTGGCGCATCGACCAACACTTCGTTGATCACCACCCCTGAAGCCGCAGCCATCCCGATCCAACTCACAAACAAAAACATCATGTGTCCTCCCTCAGCTTAGCCACCATAGCCGAAACCGTATGTCCGAACAGCCCCCCCCTGTGTAAGAGTAGGTGCATGTCAGACATCACCACCGCAATATCCACAACCAATCCAAGGAAAATACACATCCACCGTGCGGCCATTCAGTGCATGAGTGGGCCGGAGGCTGGAGAGTCTTGGTTGATGGAACAAGACATCATTCGCATCGGATCTGCAAAGACGAGTGACATCGTGATCACCGACCCCACAGTCAGCCGATATCATGCCGAAATTCGAAGAGGGCGCGATGGGGTGATCCTGCGAGATCTCGACTCGACCAATGGCACCTTTGTCGGCCACGTTCGAGCAAAACAGGTGTACTTGGGGGTGGACACTCGGTTCCGAGTCGGGCGCACGGAGTTCATCTTCACGCCCGCCGATGAAATCATCGACGTGGAGCCATCCGCGCTGGACCATTTCGAGAATCTTGTGGGCGAGTCTGTGGCCATGCGAGAGGTCTTTGGAATCCTCGAGCGCATCGCACCCACAGACCTCACCGTCTTAATTACAGGCGAGACTGGCACAGGCAAAGAACTGGCGAGCCGAGCGCTGCACAGCCGATCCTCGCGGGCCAAGTCTTCTTTTGTGGTCTTCGACTGTGGCGCAGCGGCCGAGAACCTCATCGAATCCGACCTATTTGGACACCAAAAGGGTGCGTTCACTGGCGCCATCGATGCGCGGCCCGGCGTCTTTGAGATGGCCAACGGCGGCACCATTTTTTTAGATGAAATTGGAGACCTTCCCATTGGATTGCAGCCCAAGCTACTGCGGGTCCTGGAGCAGAGGGAGGTCCGCCGGGTTGGGTCGAGCAAGACCAAACCCATCGACGTCCGCGTGGTGGCCGCCACCAATCGAAACCTACGAGAGGAGGTCGACGCTGGACGCTTCCGAGAGGACCTCTACTACCGCCTCGCGGTTGTCGAGTTGGTGATGCCCCCGTTGCGAGATCGAATCGATGATCTTCACCATCTGGCACACCACCTATTGGAGCGGTCCAGCCACAACACTTCGATACAGCACATCTCAGCCGAGGTCATACAAGCACTCTCAACCCACCGCTGGCCCGGCAATGTGCGCGAGCTCAACAATATGCTCGAACGAACCATGCCCTTTACCGATGGCAACACGATCACGATGGCGACCCTCCCAGCATCCATAAAGGCTGCCACGGAGGCCCCGAGAGTCACAAATACCCAGCCGATACTGGCCCTCTCTGACTCCTCCTCCCTCGAAGACTCACCGATGCCCTTTAAGGATGCCAAGGACCAACTCGTCGAAGCATTTGAGCACCAATATCTGGTCGATCTCCTCGACCGCCATGATGGCAATGTGTCCAAGGCAGCACGGGCAGCAGGCATGGATCGAAAATCCATCAGCCGGCTCATGAAAAAACATGGGATCACTCGCAACAACTGATTCCAGGCAAAGGGAAGCGACGGCGGTTATGAGCGGGCCCATGGAGGCCCATATGCATAGCCGACCCACCGTCGCAAACATCGCCGATTTTGTAGATCAAGAGGTCACCCTCAACGGGTGGCTCTACAACATTCGAGGATCTGGGAAGATCGCATTCCCTCAGCTTCGGGATGGTACCGGGATCATTCAGTGCGTTGCCAAGAAGGCCGTGCTCGGAGAAGAGCCCTTTGCAGAGCTCAGTCACCTCGGGCAAGAGAGCTCGCTAAGCATCACAGGAACCATTCACGCCGACGAACGGGCCGAGGGTGGGTTTGAGATGCAGGTCACCGGCATCAAGGTCTACCAGGATGTGAGCGGGTACCCAATCAGCCCGAAAGAGCATGGACCCGCCTTCCTGCACGACCACCGCCACCTGTGGATGCGCTCGAAGAAACAGCACGCGATCCTAAAGATTCGGCATCTGTGTGTGCGGGCGATTCGAGACTACTTCGACAACCGTGACTTTCTCCTGATGGACTCACCCATCTTCACGCCCAATGCCTGTGAAGGCACATCGACCTTGTTTCAGACCGACTACTTCGGACAGCCAGCATACCTGAGCCAATCGGGACAGCTCTACCAAGAGGCTGGGGCCATGGCGTTTGGAAAAACGTACTGCTTCGGACCCACATTCCGAGCAGAGAAGTCCTCCACCCGACGCCACCTCACCGAATTCTGGATGGTGGAGCCTGAGGTCGCCTACGCAGAGCTCGACGAGATTATGGACATGGCCGAAGACTTCTTGGTGGAAGTCGTCAAGTGGGTACTGGAAAATGGCGGCCGACAGCACCTCGAAGTGCTCGAGCGTGACCTGGGCCCGCTTGAGAACGTGCAGAAACCATTTCCGCGCATCTCCTACGACGAGGCCTGTGAGCGACTCGCTGAGATGGGCGAGAGCATCGACCCTGAGGATGACTTTGGCTCGCCACATGAGACCGCTTTGACCCAGAGCTTTGACCGACCCGTCATGATTCACCGCTACCCTACGGCGGTGAAAGCCTTCTACATGAAGGAAGATCCGACCAACCCAGCCCGCGCACTCTGCGTCGATGTTCTGGCTCCAGAGGGCTACGGAGAGATCATCGGAGGCGCACAACGGGAAGACTCTGAAGATGTGCTCTTGAGCAAGATCGAAGAGCATGGCCTGGACCGAGCTGACTTCGAATGGTTCCTGGACCTCCGGCGCTACGGATCGGTCCCCCACGGTGGATTTGGTCTCGGCTTAGAGCGACTGGTCTGCTGGATCTGCGGAATCCGACACATTCGAGAGACTGTGCCATTCCCACGAATGATCGACCGACTGACTCCGTGAGCCTGAACCACTCTTTGGCCCTCGCAGACTGGCTTGGCGGTCAGCACCATGGACCCGAGCGAATCTGGAAAAACGTGAGCGTCCTCGCGTCCGCGAGCGATGAAGACCTCACCTTTTCTGAAGGCGTACCACCCGATGGTTGTCGGGCCGCAGTCTTGCTCTGCCGGGAGCCGGTATCAGGCTGCTGTTGCATCACCACCGACGACCCAAAGCTCGCCTTCATCCAGGTTCTTGAGGATATGTTCCACGTGGAACAAGTCGGCCGAGTGGATGCACATGCCGTGGTCGACCCATCCGCCTTTGTTCATGAAACAGCCACCCTTTCCGCGGGTGTAGTGGTAATGGGCGGGTGCTCCATCGGCGCCCGCAGCGTGCTCTTTCCAAACGTGGTGCTCTACCCCAACACCCAAGTGGGAGCCGACTGTCGCATCCACGCCGGCGCCGTGATTGGGGCAGACGGATTCAGCTATCACCCGACCACTAATGGACCCCGAAAAGTGCCTCAGCTCGGCCGGGTTGTCATAGAAGACCATGTGGAGATCGGGGCGAACTGCACCATTGATCGGGCATTTCTGGATGAGACCCGAATCGGCCAGGGCTCCAAACTAGACAACCAGGTTCACATTGGCCACAACTGTGTTCTGGGTCAGTCTGTGATCATCGCAGCCCAGACCGGTCTTGCCGGTTCCGTGACGATCGGTGACGGGGCTTGCTTGGGTGGACAGGTTGGTGTCGTGGAGCACACACACATCGGAAAAGAAGGTCGAATCGGTGCGCAGTCTGGCGTGAACAAGGACGTACCGGACGGGAGGGCCGTTCTCGGAACTCCCGCCGAACCCGCCATGAGGATGAAGCGAATCTACGCCTCCCTCAGGAGACTGCCCGAACAAGGATGAGCTTATTTGGGCCGAATGACCGACTTCTTGGTCTCGCCCTTTCCTTCCTTCTCTACAGCAGGAACCTGTTCGGACGCAGGCGGGTGTGGTTGCGGTTCGACGACGGTGGTGGCCATGAGCGCACGCAGCGCCGCTATGACCTGAAAAGAAGGGTTGCTAAGGATGTTTCTCTCCGTGTGGTGGGAAATATACCGCATGTCTGACAGGGTGCCAATATGCCGACACTCGCCTCTGGGTGAGGCGTGCTGAAGCTTGTTCCGTGACCTCAAAAGGGAATAAAATCCCGGTGATTCATGCAGGTCATCCAACAACAACACACCCCGCCGGGTGCAAGGAAAACAGATGATCAACGACACCGAAGAATCCCACCGACGCATGGGAATGGCTGCAATTTTGATGGCCCGAGATTCAGGAGTGAGTCCCCTCGCCCTCATCGATCAAGCGGAGACACGAGCAAGGGACTTCCCCCTTTGGGTCACCGTATGGTTCCTGCAACAGGTGAACCAAATGTCTCCAGGTGAGCTGTCCTTATACCTGGGCCTTCACCCGACAGAGTTGTGCAGAATGTTGTGCCAACTTGAGCACATCCGAAGCACCCAGCCCAAGGTAGATGAGTGGATGACCCGGCTTGCCTTTACCCGCACCACCATGGACGGGGAAGCAGCGTGACCCGCTCACGCAAGCCCGCCGGGAGCTTCGCATCAATCGCAGCCTGCGCTTCCTCTTGCCGGTATCGAGCAGAGAGATGGGTGAACAAGATGGCCTTGTTCTCAAACAGATCGGCCCGCTCGACCACCTCATCCAAGTGAATATGACCGTTGGCTCGGGCACTCTCAACACTCACGCGATCATCCACAAAGCTGACCTCCATGATCAATAGGTCAGCGCGTCGGGCGAGCTCATTGTGCTCGATGAACTCGATCTTGGTGTCCCCGCTAAAGGCCACCATGGGGTGCTCGGTGAGATCGCTTACTTCTTCGCCGCGTGAACGGGCTGCGGCGATGGCCTCATGTCCCGCACCCACCAGGTCAGCCCGAAGCCGTTTTCGTTGCTCGAGAAGCACATAGCCTTGAGATGGGACCGGGTGAAACGACCTGAGAGGACGGGCCACCCTGCGCTTGCCAATCGGAATTACCTCACCCGGCTCCAAGCCCACCAAGGTCGCCGGAAGTTCGGAGCCATCCAGTGCACGAAAGGCATCCAGCAACGCCTCAACCGAGCCCACCACAGCCTTTGGCATCACATAGGTGGGCGGAGTCATATTGAGCAATGAGCGGGTCGCGACATGGTGCGCGATCCCTCCGATGTGATCAATGTGCGCATGGGTAAACAACACAATCGGGTGCCGCACCGCACTTCGAGGACCGCGCCCTATATCGAATGCCACCTTAAAGCCGGGAAGCTCGATGCAGGTCTCCAAACCAGCCACAGAAGTGGCAAAAACATCGATTCCTGCGAGGGTAAGGGTCTCCATCATCTACTTGATCCGATGGCCGCCCATCTCATTGTTGAAGATCCATGCAACCACCTCACCGATCTCCAGTTGGGTGCCCATATAGGTCTGAATCGTTGCCGCTGCCGAGCCTGCAGCGCGCAGGTCTCGACGCGCATCAACCATCGCACGGAACCGACTCTTCCAACGCTTCATGTTGGCTGGACGAAGATCAATCCAGCCCTTCTTGGCCCATTTATCCACGTCTGCACGCTTGGTAATGTCCACCCTCGATGAGTGACCTTTCATCTCAGGAACATTGATCCGAGGCCCCCGCAACACGTCCTTCCCATCGGGCAACAACACTGGAATGCCAATGCTCGGAGCGGTGCGCGATACCCCAGAGGTATCCAATACGTCAGCCATGGCAGCCGCCATCTTGTTCAAGCTGAGTTTGTCGTCAAGGATCGCATCGAAGTCACCGAAGGCACACTTCAGTAGGTGGGCCTCAAACAACAGCTTCGATAGTTCTGGCGGACCCAAGCGACCCAGGGCGATGGATGGAATGCCACTCGCCTGCTCAGCTGCCGCCAAGTCATGCATCGCCGCATTCCGCAACAAGCCCGCTTTGTACGATGGGTTGAGAACACTTCCATCCAGTGCGGAGATGATGTCTTGTCCGGTGTTGGCTCCACGAATTTCGTGGACCACCACTCGGGCAATCTCCTCGGGCGTGATGTACTCCATCTGTCCGAGTGCCGTGATCGCCGCAAATTCACCGGCGGTAAACACGCCATTCTCTCCAGTGTCCACAATCGGCACTTCCAGCTTGCCCTGAGTCTCGTAGCCCTCAATCGCTTCAGCCAGGTCTAAAGAGGTTCCCTCTGCGACTCCAACTCGCTTGGCAGTAAACAGGTCGTTGTTTCCATGTTTGTCTCGGGCAGGGCGTACCTCCACCCCTCGGTACCCGATCATCGCAGCAGGTTTCACTTCTTTCACAATCGGTGAATTGGGTGTGCGTGCGAGCAAAAAGAGGAGCCCCGTGTGGCCAAATGCTGCCTCATTCTTGGCCAACAAGACCTTCGATGGCTTGTCTTCTGAGTGGGTGTAGGGAATATTCAGCCCCATGCCACCGGTGCCCGTTGTGCCCACCTTCACGTAAACCTTGGTGGCATACTCGGTGGTCGCCCGGTGAAGAAAGCGAACGTGGCGGATGATCTGTGGCGCCGACTGGCTGAGCAGCAGAGCCTCCACATCCTCAACCGACTTGTCATCGATGCCCTTGTCCGAGATCCACTCCCGCACCTTGGTCGCACCGTCAAAGACATCTTGGTAGCTCAGACCCGTCGCTGTGTTCACACAGTCAACAATTACATCTGGGCGATGACGCTTGATCATTTTCGCGAGGTGATTCTGGCCATAAGCGGCCTCAAAGTCATCGTAGAGCGCGCTCAGGAGGCGTCGGCGAAGAGCGGGATCCGTGCGCAGCTCTCCCCGAGACTTCTTGGCCAGATCCGAGGGCACAAACAAATTTCCACTCGCAGGAACAAAAGCCACCTTATTGCCAAATTCCGCCTCTAAACGTGAGACAGCTTCCTCAGCCTCATGTTCAAATAAGGACGCAACTATGATGCGCGTGGGCTCCAAACGGTTCACGATATGACGACATACCTGCAGGCCTACCAAGCCTGCTCCACCGAGAATCAAATAGTCCTTATACATGGGTCCTCCTGCGAGGCGCAGGGCCTAACACCGATTAGACGTTCTCGACTCACTCTCTGCCAAGGAATTCTGTGCTTCTCCGAGCGACCGACATCGAAGTTTCCTTCTCCCACCACCTGGTTCTGCGGGGCGCCAATCTTTCTGTGAGCGCTGGTGAATGTGTCGCGCTGATCGGAAACAATGGGTCCGGAAAGTCCACCCTCCTCAAGGTCCTCGCAGGCAACCTGCGCCCAAACAGCGGCACAGTGGAGCGACACGCCCCCGCAGGGCTGCTTGAACAGGACCCTCAAATTCCGGGATCCACTGTGCGGGAAGCCCTCGAAGATGCGCTCGCTTGGCACGGAGAATTGCTGGCCCAGTATCAAACCGCAATCGAGTCCGAAGACTTCAATGCTGCGGGAGCAATCCAAGATCGCCTGGACAATGTGGGCTGGGACCTCGATCACCAGATCAAAACCATCGCGGATCGACTCCGAACCCCTCCCCTGGATACCCCCATCGAGGTGCTCTCAGGAGGTCAACGCCGCAGGGTCGCCCTGGGTCGAGCCTTGCTTCGCACCCCTGAACTTTTACTGCTGGACGAGCCCACAAACCACCTGGACTCAGACGCGATCGACTGGCTCCAAGGGTTTCTTTCAGGGTACCGAGGAGCGGTGGTAATCGTCACCCACGATCGCTACTTGCTCGAGGCGGTCGCAGACCGAATCGTAGAGGTCGAGGATGGACTTACGATCGAATACCAGGGCAGCTACACCGACTACCTTGTTGCACGAGCGGAGCGACGGGCACGGCTCGAGAAATCCGAGATGAGTCGAGTCGCAACCTTGGCTCGAGAGGCCGCCTGGGCAGCTCGAAGCCCAGCAGCACGGAGCACAAAACAGCGCGCCCGACTCAATCGCTTGGAAGCGCTTCAAGATGAGCGCCCCCTTTTACGGGAGAGCTCTTTTGATCTCGATCTCAAGTCCGGATTCAAGGGTGGAGCAGCCATGGTCGAATTCGACCATGTGACCGGCGGGTATGGCGAAACGGTATTGTTTCGAGAGCTCTCCACAGCAATCCAAGCCAAGTCCTGTGTGGGCATTATCGGCCCAAACGGCGTGGGGAAATCCACCCTATTCAAGCTCCTGACACGAGATCTCGAGCCACTGGGAGGAAACGTATATCGGGCACCTCGGGTCAGGCTGGCCATCATCGACCAAGCACGATCGGGCCTGGACGATTCCGACACGCTGTTTGACTCCGCAGGGGGCGGAAACAGCCACGTGACCATCAACGGTCATTCCACCCATGTCGCCAGTTTTTTGCGTCGCTTTATGTTCCGATCAGACCAACATGACCAGCGCGTAAACAGCCTCTCGGGTGGCGAACGCATGCGATTGCTGATCGCCAAGCTGCTACTGGAAGGAGCCAATGTGCTCCTACTCGATGAGCCAACCAATGACTTAGATCTGATGACCTTGCGAATCCTGGAGGAGGCCTTGATCGCCTTCGATGGTGCCAGCCTGGTGATCAGTCACGACCGTGCACTCCTGGATCGTGCCTGTACCGCCGTGCTCAGCTTTGATGGCGATGAGGAAATCGTCCGCTACGCTTCCCGGATTCAAGCCCTCGAAGCCCGAAACCGGCGCGAGGCCAAGACAAGTGACTCACCCAACCAACCAAAGAAGACGGCGAAGAAAGCACCCGTGGCGACTGGGTTGAGCCAAAAGGAACGCAAGGAACTCAAGGCACTTCCGGGGCAGCTGGAGCGACTCGAGACCGAGGTGGCACGACTGGGCGAAGAATTGGCCAAGCCAGAGACTTACCGAGGCGATCCCAGCGTCGCGTCGGCCCTTGGTACGACACTAAAGGATGCCGAAAAGGCCATCGCCATCGCCTATCGGCGGTGGGAGGATCTCGAGGGCAGGAGCTGAGAGTCAGGCCCCAGCGTCACCCAAGAAAATCAAGTCCAAGATTCGTTGATCGAGCTCGGTTGACCCTTCCATCAAGGCGGTACCATCCAGACCCAGCCGGGCGGCATACCCCGCAGCCAGGCCCCGTCCCCCCGAGGGCAGCGGCTGACTCGCCAGGTTCACCAGGGGCCGCTTGAGCTTGTTCGCATCCAAGACAGACAACACGGGCCAGAACCACATTCCAAGCGCCGTACAGTCCAGTATCAGGACAGTAGACATCCAGACTGTGAGCTTTCGCACCCAGTCCACATGCAATGCGGGCAAAACCCGCTCCCCACAGGCCAGCACATCGACCATCATCGGGTGTACATCGCCCGGAAAAACATACGGCAGGCTCTGGTCGGACAGGGTCATCCTTGCAGCCGCTTCCCGTCCGAGATTGACCGAAGCGTGCAAGCGAGCCGCTGGAATCCAAAGCGATGGGTCCCCTTCAAAGGCCGCCTCGAGTTCGGCCATCGCTACTTTGTCGAGTTCTTGGTCTCCTTCATAGTGTGCGATGGCGAGACGCAAGCGTTCGGTCGGCACCAGTGATGGAGCCACCGTGTGGTCCAGGCCCACCAGCGCCCGTTCAGCATCACCAATAAGGCGCTTATCCAGGGCATCGACCAACCAAGGAAGTCTGCGAATCAAGCGCAACTCGACATCCGTTTCAGGGATCTCACCCTTGGAAATCCACGCCTCGACCCTTGCTTTGGCTTCGCTCATCCTACGCTCCTCCACGGTGCACGACTCGACGACTCAACCTTCTCGAAAGCTCGGCGATAGTCCGCGAATTTCCCGCCATCCAGTACCGCCTGGTACACCGCCTCGCCCGCCGACCAGCCGCCCTGTGCAAGCTCCGCTTCCACCCACGCCCAGCGAGCGGAGGTGGGCCGCACCTCTGCAATGCCCTTCAAGCCACGGTTCAGTTGCTTGAGTCGGCGCTCAACTGTGCGAATACCCGCGTACTCCACCACATCCAGGGGCGTATTTCGCTTGGGTACAAATGGAGCCACGCCCAAAGAAACCGGA
Organism: uncultured bacterium; assembly: GCA_963932775.1. GTDB lineage: Bacteria > Myxococcota_A > UBA796 > UBA796 > UBA796 > UBA796. The sequence continues at coordinate 9,623 of CAWVVG010000007.1, read as the reverse complement.
ACGATTCGACCTATTTCTCGGGAGAACCGAATGAGTTCTTCAATGTCCTCTTCGGTCTCACCGGGAACGCCCACCATCATGTACACCTTCAGCACTTTGTATTTGTACTCCGCCGCCAGTCGTGCACATTCGAGGAGATGGCCCTCCTTTGTTCCTTTGCTGATCTGTTTTCGCAGTCGCTCAGAGGCGGCATCGGAAGCCACCGTTAAGGTCTTGTACCCACCCTCTCGAAGCAGCCGAGCAATCTCCGGCTTTCGTGCCACACGATCCGCCCGTAGAGAGCTGATCCCTACGCCGCGGCCGCTGCCTACGATTTGTTCCAGCAAGCCCACCAGCTGCGGATGGTCAGAGATGGCCGCCCCCACCAAGCCGACACGAGTAGCGTACTCAGGCACAAACGACATGATCCGTTCGGGAGTGACCAAGCGCATGCCACCGTTGGTGCTGCGCCGCATGACGCAGAAGCTACACATGCGATGACAGCCCCGCTCACCCTCGATCAAGAACATATTGGAGAGTTCTGCATCCGGGGCCAGAATCGGGGCGAATGCTGGAAGCAGTTCATCCGATGCTTTCGCTACCGCAGGCAAGACCTCTCCGTGAAGATCCGGGGCATAGCCTCCACTGAGGGCCGCGATCTCATCGAGCCACGCATCCCCAGCTGTATGAATTGCGGACTCGAAGGCCTCGAGTACAACATCCTCCGCTTCACCCATGATCATCGCATCGACAAAAGGTGCTGCGGGGAGCGGATTCGAGAAGGTCAGCGGACCACCCAAGATGATTCTCGGATGGCTGTCGTTCCTGTCTTTCCGAAGCGGCGGTATGCCAGCGAGCTGCAGGGCCTCGATCAAGCCTTGAATCTCAAGTTCGTATGAAAGACTCACGCCAATGACTTGGAAATGCGCCACCGGGCGCTCTGTTTCGTAAGTATGAAGAGGTACACGAGTCGCTCGCCACCCAGCAACATCATCGGGTAAAAATGCCCGCTCGACTTGGTGGCCAGCATCTCTCAGCATCTTGAGAATCCACTGAAAACCCACTGAACTCATTCCGGCACGGTAGGGGCTCGGGTACAGCAAAGCGACCATTGCCCCACCCTGAGAGAACTCATTGCCTCGCTCGGCAGAGAGCCTGCTTCTGATCTGCGACTGTTGTTCGTGTCCCTTTACCACACCTCGAGACTACCGCCTTGGAGGGGAAACGGCGAGCCCGGTCATGGCAGTGGGCGCCATTTCTTCTAAACTCTGGGGTGAATGAAGACGCTAAACACACGCAGGATCACGTTCGGAACCCTAATCGGGGCATTCCTCTGGCTCGGATCCGCACGTGCGGATCCACCCAATGAATCAGAGAGCCATGGGGCTGAATCAGCCCAGCGCTCCAAGATCCCTTCGTCTTCGCCCAATCCGACCAGCCCACAGGACCCCCAACTCAAGGGAGCTGAGGCCGAACACACAGCACAAGCGCCCGACCACCTCGACCTGCGAAGGTCGGAGTTGCTCAGTCTGCGCGCCAAGCTCGCAACGGCCCTTGCCCTGCCCCCCGCATCGGCCCATCGATCCGGACAAATTGACCGCGCCTACTCCAGCATCCGCACCATCGTCAGCCTACTTCGAAAAGATCGGGCCAAGATAATGATTGCCCTGGAGACGGCGACGACGGAGCGGGATGCAAAGCTCGCTGCAGTGGGCAGCCTCGAAGCCGGTGCCGACCCTCAATTCGCCGACGCTTCCACGCTAATTCAGGACACTCACCACGCCCGCGTCCACGCAATCGAGCTGGAGGCAGATCAAGTAAGCGACTTGCTGCTCAATGCCCGAAACCTACGGCGAAATGCCCAAGCCCACGCATCCGAAGAAGCGCGAGAACTGGCTCACGCAAGCCGCCTGGTAGATGTGGGAGCCGAGGTTCGATCCATCCCTCTCGACATCGAGTCCGGAATTCGACGCACCGTCGATACCTGGTGGAAAGCACCCGACCAGCTCGACCAAGTACAGGCCCTCGGCGGCCTATTTCTTGGGCTGCTGAAGCTCGCCATCCTGCTGGTCTTCGGCATGTGGGCCCACGGACACATTCCCCGCTGGGTTCAGCGTGCCCTGGTTGGCCTGAAGCCCGAAACTGAGGAAACCCACTGGAGGAGCACCAACCAGTTTCCCTCCTGGATCGTAGCGGGTGACCTGCCCGCTATGGGCCCCGTGCTGAGCACAGTCATCCGAGATGTCCTAGTTTTGGGCATCAGCTTTATGGTGTTCATCTGGCTGCAGCAGTCGGCAACGGTTCTCGCATGGGTCGCCCTGATTTTTGCCGCCGGTGGCAGCGTTCGCTTGGCGCAAGGCCTAATCGAGCTGGCTCTGATCACCCCCTCGGAGTCCCGACCGGGCCTGAAGGTCACCGAGGGCCAAGTACGCGAGGCGCTTTTATGGGTAGCCAAGGTCTTTGGTTTACTCTTTGCCATCGAAATTGTTGTGAATCACATGCTGGTTCACATCTTGGCAGCGGACCGGGTCAGCGAACTGTTGAGCGAAGTGGTTGACCTTGTATCCTTTGGTCTGGTTGTAGTTGGCCTCATTCGCTGGAGTGAAGCCCTGCGAAGACGGGTCGAGGCCGGCGGAACAGAGAGTATATTGGCACGGTGGATTGTGGGATCGGGGGCGAATCCAGCCACCCGCTTCTTTGGCTCCGCTTTGGCCCTCCTCCTGTTGTGTTGGCGCATAGTCTCAGGACTCGCGCAGAGCCTAATTGAGACCCGAGCGGGCCTGTCTTGGCTGAGCGCCGCGCTCGCACGTCGCCAGCTGCGGGACGATGTCCAAGCCCGGCCCCCATTGCCCCTCGAGACACAGAATGCGATCGGAAAGGAGGCGCTTCGTTCCCTGCACATGGACGACACTCTCTCCAAAGTAAACGCGTATTTCCAAGGCTGGAGACAGGACCCTCGACGGGGCTTGGTTGCCATCACTGGCGACCGAGGCAGCGGCAAGAGTGTGGCCATGGAGCGGCTCGCTGACACCCTAGAAGGTCCTCACATCTCCGCTTCTGCGCCGATCGGCGCCACCTGTGAACGAACCGCACTGCTGTGGCTGATCAGCGTCACTGAAATCGATGCCCAGCCCAACACCGAGTCGGTGGTCGAGGCCCTCAACCAAAAGCCCACCTGTACGATTCTATTGTCGAACATTCACAGGCTCTATCTGCGAGCAGTCGGCCACTATGCGGGACTCGATACCGTTCTGGCCGTCATGCAAGCGACCGGTCGCCAACACTTCTGGGTGACCTCGTTGCATGGCCCCGCGTGGTCATTCCTCGCCGGCATGGAACACGTGGGAAACGTTGGAGTATTCTCTGTACAAGTGCACCTTGGACAAATGAATCCCGCCGACATGTCCGCTTGGCTGCTCGGACAAACCCGTTCTGCCGGGTTTGCTCCGCGCTTCGATGGGCTGCTACAGCGGCCGGCACGCGGACCCGACAGGCTCCGCATCTTAGAGCGTACCGAGCGGGCCTACTGGCGACTATTGACGGAAGCCAGCCAAGGAAACCCGACCGTGGCCGCACGGCTTTGGGTCGATGGGCTCCGTGCCACTGAAACTGCGAACATCCTCGAGGTCAGCGTTCCTCGCCCCCACGAAAGCCACGATCTTGAGAGCCTTGCGGACTCGGAATTGTTCATCCTGACCGCCATTATCCTCCACGAAGATCTGGATGCGCCGTCGCTATCCCAAGTCTTGAATATGCCTGAGCCCACCGTTCGAGCTGCCTGCCGCGGCCTCGAACAGCTCACCTTGATCTCCGAAAATGCCACCGGTCGATACAAGGTGCGACTCAAATGGCTGCCGGCTGTTGAACGACACCTTCGCCGCCGCAGCTTCCTGCACAAGAGCTGAATCATGGACACGCCCACAAATTTTCTCGAATTCATCGTCTGGGATCGCCTCCCCTTCGCGGTCATGGTCATTGCCATCGCCTTTGTGGGTGGACGGATCGCTGCACGTTCTTTGGACAGCCTCGGTGAGCGAATCAACCAGCGGAGGCTGTTGTTTAAGCAGGTGAGCGCAATCACCCGGTTTGTCGTACTCATCAGCGCCACGATTCTGGTGGCGACATCGCTGTTTCAGTTCTCATCCGAGGCATTGCTAGCAGTCAGCGGTTCCGCTGCCGTGGCCATTGGCTTCGCCTTCAAGGACCTTCTCGCATCTCTCATGGCCGGGCTGATCCTTCTCTTTGACCGGCCGTTCCAGGTAGGAGACCGCATTCACTTCGATGGCACCTATGGCGAAGTGGTGGAGATCGGGCTTCGAACCGTCCGGGTCGCCACCCTCGACGACAATATGGTCAGCATTCCAAATCACCGTTTTCTCAACGACGTGGTGTCCTCAGCCAACGCAGGCTCACTCCACCAAATGTGTGTCTTTCCCTTCTGGGTGGGCTGCCATGAAGACATCCGAGCCGCCAAACGCATCGTCACCGAGGCCACCGCATCGAGCCGATATGTCTACGTAGACAAACCGATCACAGTCAGCGTTCGAGAAGGCCCAGTCCCCGGCGGAGCGGAGCGATTCGCAGTGGAGATCAAGATCAAAGCCTATGTCTTCGATGGTCGATACGAGACGGACTTCGGAACCGACGTCACAGAACGGGTGAAGGCCGCATTCAGCGAATCCGGTATTCGGACCGCGGGCGAGATTGAGTGGCGGGCAGGACTGCCCTCCTAAAGCTCAGCCTCTGGACCGCTCAAAGTCACCCATAAAGGACACGAGGGCATCCACAGACTCTGGACTGCAAGCGTTGTAGATGCTGGCCCGAAGCCCACCCACTGAACGATGTCCTTTTAGGCCCTTCAGGCCCGCAGCGTCCGCCTCAGATACGAACACGGCATCCAGTTCAGAGCTGGGCGTACGAAAGGTCACATTCATATTGGAGCGACATGATGTCTGGGCATGACCCGACCAAAAGCCTGTGCGATCGATCTCGCTGTACAGGGCATCCGCCTTCGCTTGATTTCGAGCCGCCATCGGCCCCACTCCCCCCATGTCTTCGACCCATGCAAGCACCCGCTCGAGGGCGTAGATTCCGAAGGTATTTGGGGTATTGAACATCCCCCGTTTCGCCACTTGAAGTCGATAGTCCAGCATTGGGCTCAGGCCACCAGGGGATTTAGACATCGCCCAGGGGCTCAAAATCACCGCGGTCACGCCCGACGGTCCAAGATTCTTCTGAGCGCCCGCGTAGATCAGCCCATGGGCAGACACATCAATGGGACAGCTGGCGATGTCTGAGCTCATGTCGGCCACAAGCGGCGTGTCCCCTACGGCAGGGGGCGTCTTGAACTGGGTGCCATAGATTGTGTTGTTGGTCGTGTAAGCGGCATAGACCGCGCTCGAGTCCACATCCACCGACTGTGGCAAGCGGTCGTAGTTTGTGGCCTTGGCCTCCCATGCCACCCGTCCAGCCCGCACGCGCTGGGCCTCCGCAACGGCCTTCTCGGACCAAACTCCGGTGACGATAAAGTCTGCGCTCTCACCCTCTGAGAGTAAATTCAACGCCGTCATATGGAACTGCAGGCTGGCTCCACCCTGCAGAAACAAGACCTCAAAATCGTCTGGTATGTCCAATACCCGTCGAAGACGCTGCTCCGCCGAGCGGTGCACCCCATCAAACGCCGGTGAACGGTGGCTCATCTCCATCAACCCAAGGCCTGTGCCTTGAAAGTTGGGCAGCGCACAGGCGAGCTGCTCGATGACACTCAGAGGCAGAACAGCGGGTCCAGCAGAGAAGTTGTGGGCACGGGTCATGTGGTCTCCATGTCGATCACATCGACGGCAAATATCGAGGGTGTGGATTGTATTTCCGCCACCAGCTCAGCGGATGGTGGCTTGTTTACTTGGATTTGAGCACAGGCCGCCATGGCACCCTGAAACACTATGTTCTGCATCTCTTGAACGTTGATATCACTCTTTCGAAGCGCCGAGAGAATGCCAGCCAAGACTCCCACCTCATCCTTGTGGCGCACGATCAACAAACGGGACGCGGTCCGCCCAGTGGCAAGATTCACACAGTTGGGAACCGCACCCTCATTCTTCCAGGCGGTCACAATCCGAACCACCTCATCACCCACAGCTTCCGAGGCCTGCTCCGTGCTCGCGCCAATATGGTGGGTTCCGTACACGCCATCGAGTTCTGTAAGAATGGTAGACCACTCACCGTCTCCTCCGGGTTCATCGCAGAACACATCCAGCCCCGCCTTGATCCCCTTGGTTTTCACCACCAGGGCCAGCGCAGCCTCATCCACCACGGGACCACGAGAAGTGTTGATGAAGATGCTCCCTTCCCTCATGACATTCAGCACATCCGCAGAGATCAACCCACGGGTGTGTTCATTGAGGGCGATGTGAACGCTGAGCACATCCGCTTGACGCGCCACATCCACGGCACTTTCCGCCTGCTCTATGCCCAAAATCGCAGCCCTCTCTGGAGTCAGCGAAATGTCCCACGCCAGAACCTTCATATCGAAGGCCTGTGCCCGGCGTGCAACCTCAGAACCTATATTGCCCATACCGATCAGCCCAAGCGTTCGACCCTTGAGGCCCCGAGTGCCTTTTGAGAACACCTTCTTTTTCCACTGACCACGGCGAAGGTCCATGACATTGTCCGCGATCCGACGATCCGCGTTCAGCATGTGCCCCAGGGTCAGTTCCGCCACCGCCGCCGCGTTCTTGCCCGGGCAGTTCGCAACATACACGCCCCGCGCGGAAGCATGGTCCACCGCAATGGTGTTGACTCCTGCGCCAGCGCGCACCACGACAGACAACGAATTTGCTGCATCAAAATGAGCGCTGCTCACTTTGGTTGACCGAACCACCAACACCGCCGGGTCTTCCTGTCTAAGCGCCTCCAAAAGAGTGGCTCCTGACAGGCTTGGATCCTGAACTACGGCACAACCAAGCGCTCCCAAAGCCGACACCACTGCCGGAGCCATCTTGTCCGCTATCAACACCTTCATGAGCATCCCCCAGGGCCCCTTGGGCCCAATCTCAAAATCGAGTGATCCGTACCAACACTTTCTCAGGCATAATGCGGCAGGCAATCATTCTCATGACTGCGACAGTGTCTTTACTTTTCGTTTCACCCCACGAGCCAACACAGGAGCCTCAATGGCACGCATTCTAGCGGTCGACGACGATCCACTGGTTCGACGATGTATTTCGCGAATTCTAGTCACAGCTGGGCATGAGGTCGTCCCTGCCGGGCACGGAGCAGACGCGCTTCAGATCGCCTCCGACCGTGCGTTCGATGTAGCGCTGGTCGACTATCACCTGCCCTTTGTAGATGGACTCGAGGTCCTTCAGCGTCTCCGTGAAATTCAGCCCGGCTGCCTGCGAATCTTGGTAACAGGCGCACTGGATCTTCCCATGATCATGGATGCAGTGAACCGTGGAGAGGTCATGCGGGTCGTCGAGAAGCCCTTCGAGTCCGCCGGTCTCGTGAGCGCGGTCGAAGATGCCATGACGACCCGTCGGCGAATGCTGGAGATCTACCGAGTACAGGAACAGGCGGCCTCAGAACATGAGCGGGCCATGCTCGAAGACTGTCTCGAGAATAATCACTTGCGATTGGCGCTACAGCCCATTGTGAGCGGAACCGACTCCACCATAAAAGCCTTTGAGTGCTTGCTGCGCTCCTCCCACAACGTCTTGGACGGCCCCCTTTCGATTATTCGGGCAGCCGAACGCCACAAGATGCTGCCCGACCTCGGTCAAGCCGTCAGCAAGTATGCCGCGGGATGGATGGCTCAAATTCCAGCAGGCATCAAGCTGTTCATGAACCTTCACCCCGACGAGTTGGCCGACCCAGATGGCATGTGTAGAAGTTTGCTGCCCCTGCAGCCCTGGGCCGACAGCGTCGTACTCGAGATTACAGAGCGGAGTCGCCTTCAAGGCATCGAGGCCTGGGACGAAAGCGTCGAACGGGTAACCGCAATGGGCTTCTCGATCGCGGTCGATGACCTGGGTGCTGGATACAGCTCTCTGTCTGTGCTCGCCGAGCTTCAACCAAGCTACATCAAGGTCGATATGAGCATCGTCCGCGGCATCGACTGTGACCCCCGAAAGCAGCGCTTGGTGGACTTGCTCTGCCGGTTCGCAGAGGCAACAGATGCGACCCTGATCGCCGAAGGCGTAGAGACCACAGAGGAAGCTGCATCCCTTCGTGAGTGCGGCGCCCACTTGCTTCAGGGCTACCTCTTTGGAAAGCCTGCCGCTGACTTGCCTGAGGGCCTCAATCTAACCACCTCGCTCGCATAAGGAGGGTCCATGGCACGCATTTTGGTGGCCGATGATGATGCCCATGTCCTGCGCTCTGTGGGGCGTGTTCTAAAGAGCGCTGGCCACGAAGTGCACACAGAGAACCTGGGCGAGCGATGCCTGGATGCTGCAGCGGCCCAACCCTTCGATGTCATTCTGGTGGACTACAACCTCGGCAGAATGGATGGCCTAGAAGTCCTCCAGCGAATGAGAGAGCTTCAGCCCCGATGCGTGCGAATGTTGATGACCGGCGAGCTGGCGCTGCCCTTGGTGATCACGGCCGTAAACGTAGGCAAGGTGTCTCGGGTAATCGAAAAGCCATTCGAAGCGAACACCCTGGTAGAAACCGTCCGCGAAGCGCTTGTCAACCACGAACGCCTGACCTCCATGCTGCGGGCCCAGCGCTCCGCAGGTTCAACTCAAGAGCGGCGACAACTGGCTACAGTCTTGAAGGGAAGCGGCCTGAGTCTCGCCATACAGCCGATCATCCGCACATCGACCAATACGATCTTTGGCTACGAAATGCTCTTGCGATCCTCTCATCCCACCCTCGATGGGCCGGGGCCGGTCCTGGCTGCAGCGGAACGACACGGAATGCTGCGTGAGCTTGGCTCAGTGGTCGTCGCGCGGGCGGTAGAGTGGCTGATGCGCTTGCCCGAAGACTGTCGTATTTTCCTGAATCTCCATCCTCAAGAACTGATGGATGCAACCGCATTGAGCATCCGAATGGAAGTGCTCGAATTTTGGGCAGACAGGGTCGTACTCGAGATCACAGAGCGCTCGGACGTCGGCGACGATTTTTCCTGGGAAGGCGCGCTAGATCGAGTAAAAAAGATGGGTTTTCAGATTGCTATCGATGACCTGGGCTCTGGATATGCGGCCCTCTCCATGCTCGCAGAACTCCAGCCCCATTACATGAAAGTCGACATGAGTATCGTGCGGGACGTCGACAAAGATGACCACAAGCGGCGCTTGGTCGACCTGCTCTGCACCTTCGCCGAGGCCACCGGATCAGAGGTCGTTGCGGAGGGTGTAGAGACTCCCGAAGAAGCCGCTGCACTCGCAGCAGCTGGCGTCGATTTGATGCAAGGCTACCTTTATGGTGAGCCCTCTCTTACGCTCAACGCCTGACAACCCCGCTCAGATTAGGATACTCGCCGCCGATGCCCACCGTATTCGCCGGCTCCGCATCCTACCCATCTGACGGCCCTCGGCCCGTACTGACCATCGGTAATTTCGATGGGCTGCACCACGGACACAGACACCTCATCCGCACCCTGGTTGAGCAAGCACGCTCGATGGGCGCCCCTTCCGCCGTGTACA
>CAWVVG010000006.1:0-27274 GCA_963932775.1 uncultured bacterium | reverse complement strand
AAGGGCCTGTTCACCGGTTGGTGAGCAGGCCCTTTTTGTTTTAGGTAGACAAACCATGAGTACAACCATTGGAATAGCATTGTTGGTGTGGGTGCTTGGCGCGGGCCAGGGCTTCGCTCAGCAAGCCGCCCCGGGTCCACGTGGCCGAAAGGCGCAGCTAAAGACGGCAATAGGCATGCTTGAGCGCGGCCGATACGGCCCGGCCATTAAGCAGAGCCGGGAGATTGTCGCCAAGCGACCCAACCATGCCGGAGCTCGCGCCGTGATGGGCATCGCACTCGTACGCTCGGGGCGTATTTCCGATGCATTGCCTCAGTTGGAACTGAGTCAGGGAACCATGGCCTATACCCAACTCGGTGGCTACGGCGCCCATGCGGATGCCCTTCGTGCGGCAGGGTTCGGTGGCGAGGCCTGGGCGCTGCGGTCTCAACAACTCGGGGGAGATCAGCCCCGGTTGATGCAGGTGAAGGTCTACTGCCACGGGATCGATGATCTCCTCAGCATTGGCGATGTGGGTGGAGCGCTCGCCTTGGGGGAGACTGTGGTCAGCATCGCGCCAAATGCGCCAGCCGCGCATGCTTTTTACTCCACAGCTCTGTTGTGGAATGGAGATGTGGAATCCGCAGAATTCCATGACTGGTTGTCCCGAATATCGTCGAGCACACGCGTTTCTAGGGTGCCCATCAATCAAGCATGGCTGGGGGAAGTTGTGGGCGATGTGGTCGCCGGTCAACGGGCTTGGGGGCGAGCCAAGCTGATGCGCAAGAAGGAGCCTCGAATTGCAGCGTGGGAGGCTGGTTGGTGGCGGCGTCAGGGCAATCCAGAGATGGGTTGGACGGTGGCAAATGGGGGTCGCTTTTCATCCCACCAGAGCTCGGACCTGTTGGCTGAACGAGTCCTGTTGTTGCGGATGCTCGGCCGTGATGAGGATGCCAATCAGGAATTGGAACGGTTTGGACTTCTGTTCCCCGCCCACCCCGTGCTTCATGAATTGGAAACCGTCGTGAATCGGGAGTAGGCTTGGGTCTATGGTTGTTCTCTTTTCCCTCCTAAGCAGCATCGTGGCGACTGCGAGTCCCGTGGGTGACCCCGTTGTGAGTCCAGTCATTGGGCGGATTCATCTGGATGCTCAGCTGGGAAAGAGTCTGGTGCACAGCGTAGACGACGGGTGTTCTGGGTCGGCCTGCAGCGCACGGGTCGAACGAAGCACACTCGGTGGTGAGCTTGGGTTGACCGTATTGCGGGGTGTGGGCGTGTATGGCTTCGCATTGGGAACCAAAGATAAGGTCACCGAAGCCTCCTACAACGGTTCAGGCCGCTCCTATGGAGGGGGCGTCCGCTTGGCGGTTCCGCTGGGACGGGCAGCCTGGCTGGCCGTGAACGGGCGAGTGGGGCGGGGATATGGGACCAGTGACATTGAGAGTGAAGATGGCGACCCTGGGCAGTCCACTGATTTGGAGCAGAGCATTTCCGTACTGGGGGTTCTCGGCTCGGTTGGAGGCAGTGGCCATGGTTGGTTGGGCGTTCAAGTACCGACACACGCCACCTTTACACTCGAACCTCTGGGGAAAGAAGGCCACAGCGTGAGCCTTCCGCTTTCGCCAGTTTACCCTGCGAGCGCTGTTATTGGCGCGACCCTTATTTCAGATAGGGTGGGTCTTCCATGGCGCAAATCACCCCGGGTCCGAACATCGTTCGAGGCTCGGGTGGGGGCTGAGATGGGAGTCTCGCTTCGCACTGGCCTGGCCTTCTGATCAGCCGCCAGTGTAGTGAAGGGCGACGCCCCGACCACCGGTGGCCCAGATATTCGCTTCAGTGGTTCCAGTAATGCTGTACAGGATGTTGTTGACTCCTGTGTGAAGGCGCTCAACAAGTGTGCCTTGAACTTTGTACGCTTGACCGTTGGCTCCCACAACGTAGGCGACGCCGGCTGACGGCGTCCAGACATCCCACATGTTTGCCTGGGTACCCAAGTCAATAGACTGCCATGCAGTTCCGTTGTAGTGAAGGAGCGTTCCCCGGGCACCGGCTACCCACACATCGCTCGGGTTGATGGCATCGAGGCTGTACAGGTCGGCATCGACTCCAACTTCATCAAGGCTCCACTCGCCATCGGTAAACCAAGCGATCTTTCCGTCATCGCCGACGGTGATTCCCGTGGTCCCGTCGTACCAGACGTCGGAGAACTTTTCGTGGCCGAGCTCGGCATCCGCGGTCCAAGTTCCGCCTGTATTTCGCCATGGACCGGCACCACCGACCGCCATCAGGTCGTTCGATGACTCTCCATCCACCGCCTGAAACAGGGACGTGCTGTCCTGACTGGTTTCCCAGGTTTCTCCGGTCCAAGTGATGATGGTGCCCGCAGCACCCACACCGACCATCTTGAGGGTCGCGCCGGCTCCGGTACCCCAGATTCCATTGATATTTTCTTCATCAACGTTCAAAGGAAGGTTGGTCCAGGTGTCATCTTGGTGCTTCCAAGTCTGCCCCTCAGTGGTGACCACGAACACTTCTGTACCGTTGGTGAAGGCGTCCTGAAAGGTGACCGATGTGCCGTGCCGCTTGTCTTCCCACACCACCGTGTCTTCTGGCTCAGTAGCGGTGCCAGTATCGGTAGTGGGGTCATTGGGGTCGGTCACATCCTTGGGCGCGCAAGCGAAGGAAAGTCCGATAATCAACGGGGTCAAAGAAAATTTCATGGTGTCCTCTTGTCAGTCGTGCTTGTCACGTATCGTGTCCTGACTCCCGCCGCTGCGCAATAGAAAGTGGTTTTTGTATTGTTGGGTTTGGCTTCAGCGGCTGATTGGGGAGGGCGGTATATTTCAATCCGCCAAGGCTTGAACCATCGTTTTCGCTTGAGTCTTGTAGCCCGGGTCTCGGGCCTCTTTGTATGCCTTTCGTGCCCAGTGGTGGGCATCCGTATTTTCGCCGACGTCCATGGCAAGCTGGGCCAGTCCCAGCCATGCGGGGAGCTCGGCTTCTTCCTCTCCAGGCCAGCGGTTGGCGAGCGCACGCCAAGAGGCATTGGCGCCACTGACATCACCGGCCCCCACAAGCGCTCGTGCACGGGCATCGGTGGCCGATGCATCCCAGGCCGGCCCAAGCCCAATGGCATCTCGGGGGTTGAGCACTCTAAGTGCTGTGGCCCAGTCCTCTGCCTCGGTTGCCAACTGGGAGCGTCGTAAAGTCGCTTCCAGGCGGACCTCTTCATCCGGGTGCTGAATGAGTTCGTCCAGCATTGTGATGGCACCCTCAGTGTTGTCGGATTCTTTGAGCGCCATCGCTAATCCGAGCCCCGCCCAACCCGCTTGCCAGGACTCCTCGGCAACTTCTCGGGCTTGCTCATACAGAGGAATGGCCTCCAGTGGCAGGTCGCCACCCAGTAGGGCATCCGCTTGACCTTTGAATGCGGTGTACTGGGTTCCGGGATCGGCATTTGCGCGCTCCGCCAGTTCTTGCCAGGCCGCTTCCGCTCCCGCGTCTCCGGCCTCGGTGAGGGACGTCGCTCGTGCAGCCAGTAAGGCGCGCTCCTCTGCGGCGTCGGGGGCGTTGAGCTTTGATAGGTGCTCGAGGGCGAGTCGTGGGTGTCCGTAACGGCGTTCGACTTCTGCGAGACCCATGGACGCATAGAAAGCCGTGGGCGAGTCAGGGTCAGCCAGTTCGAGAACGGTGTTGAACTTTGATTTGGCGGATTCGAGCTCGGATAGGTCTACCAAAGCGTGACCGAGTTCGACCAATATCGCCGCTCTTTGGCGGTTGGTGATGGGCAAGCCGAGGGCTTTCTCGAGCTGCTTAATTGCACCCTTGGAGTCCCCCATAGATCGAGACTGCCCAGCAGACTCTACAAACGACAGCCAAGCTATTTCAGGGATCTGTTCTGCGAGCGAATCCCGCTCAGCGGTGGCTGCTTGCATCAATACGGTGCGTTCAAGGGCCTCATATGCACGAATCTGCATGGCCAGTAAGGGGAGTCGAAGGGCGGGGGCCTTCGCCAGTTTCAGCGCCTTCTTCATGGGCTCAAGCATTGCCTCAGGGCTCTCAAGCGCGAAGGCGGAGCGGGCGACTCCCAGTGCTGCATCCACAATAATATCCGGCGGCGCCTCGGAATCGAGGACCGCTCGATACGAGACCAGGGCTTGTTCCCAGTTCTCGGATTGCTCGCTGACTTCGGCACAGGCTACCTGGATGGATTGGGCCGCTGGGGAGTTCGGGGCCGCGCTCAAGGCTGTGCTGCAGATCTGTTCTGCCTCTGCAAGCTCATTGCTCTGAAGCAGGGCGGCGATCAGAGCGATGCGTGCTTCGGGGGCACTCAGGTGACCTGGAGGGAGCGCACCGATGAGCTCTCGGCGGAGCGCTACGCTGTCTTCCAGATTGCCATCTTCCGCCGCCAGGTCCGCAAGCTCCTGCAGGGCTCGAACCTTCCAGGATGCATCGACATCCCGATCGGCCACTTGCCGGTACAGGCTGCGGGCTCTCGCTCGCTCCTCACCGGCTCTGGCCACCTCGGCGAGCCCCAACAGGCCTTGGATGCTCGCTTCCTTGTTCTCCGAATCCGCCAAGGAACGGAAAGCTGTGGCCGCTTCTTTTCGCTTGCCGCCCTGAAGTAGCCCGCCCGCGACCAACAGCTCGAGCTGGATGCGGTCGTGGGTCGAGTTCGGCTCGGCCAGAAGCGCCCGCCAGATGTCCAGCGCGTCTCGAAGTTCACCCATCTGAGCAAGGGCTTCACCCGCACCCGAGCGTGCTGCCCGATGCACCATGTCGGGGATGCCCTGGGTCGCCATTAGGCTCTGATAGATTGGGTGGGCCTGGGCCGCTGACCCGGAATCCAAGAGCAGTCGAGCTTCACCCAACTGGGCGTGAGCCATGACCTCCTTGAGCGCATCGGGGGCCAGCTCGGAGAGCAGGGTCTTGGCTTCAGGGCTTCCGTGGTCGGCGAGCACAAGGCGGGCCAGAGATATCCGGGCCTCATCGACGGTCTCCGAATCCAACTTAGTGATTCCGATGACGGTTCGGTAGGCCTCGATGGCTTCCTCAATTTCATCTTGTTGTTCGGCGATTCTACCGCTTACAAGGAATGCTCGGCCTCGAATTCGCTCGTCCACCCGTCCAGTCAGCACGGCCTGAAGGTGTCGCTCAGCTTCCTCGATGCGCCCTTGCCGCAGGTGTAGGTCGGCCATGGCGAGGGGGGCGGCCTGTGCGGCGATCGACCCCGGTTCCGCGGCTGCCAGCACCGCAGCCCAGGTTTGGATCGCACCTTCGTGGTCACCCGACCGGTCGAGTGTGCGGGCCCGAGCTTCCCGCAATCGCAGGGCCAAGTCTTCAGGAACGTCCAAGCCATCGGCGGTATTGATCTCGGTCAGGGCACGGGTGGTGTCCCCGCTATTGGTGTACAGCTCAGCCAGTGCGAGGTGAAGGTCTGCCTGTGTCTCCGGAAGGTCGCCCATCGAGGAAAAGACGGCGTCTCGGGCACTCGAGTCAGTGAGGCCCAAAGCGAGTCGGTTCTTATCAAAGAGCACCATGGCGCGTGCACGCTGCTCGGTGGGCTGGTCGACTTCTGCTACGAGGGGCTCTACGGTCTCGAGGGAGTCCGCCCATCGCTGGTGGTCATGGAAAAAGACGGCCAGCTGAAGGGTTGCTTCATTTGCGATTAGCGGCAGACCTTGGGCCGCATCGAGGCTCTCTCTCAGCAGCGCTTCCGCTTCGTCGGTGTTGCCGGCAGCCTCCGCGAGCAATGCAGCCTCAATCAAGTATCCGGCTTGGTCCTCCACCCGACGAGCGAGCGCAGCGAGTTCTGCATAGCGCTTGCTCGCAGCCGCGGGATCAACACTTCGCAGATCCTGGGCTTGGACCTCGAGTTGGGCGGGGTTGACCACGTCCGTACCTGTAAATCGAGCCGCAAGATAAGCGGTCATCCCAAGGGCCAAGACCCCCATGCCGATTTGAATGGGTCGAGCGCCAACCCGGCCCAGGATTCGTTCGAGGTGGAGCTCGTCGACCACCGCACCGCGGGATCGCAGCGCTTCCCGTTCCCGTGTGGGCAGGCCGAGGGCGCCCGTTAGGTCTGCAGCGGTGACCGAGGCGCCGGCCCATCGTACCCCTGCGACATCGGCTTGCTCGAGGGTGGCACCATCGAGGCGTGCGTCGGCCAGGTCAACATCTGGCATTCTCGCGCCAGTGAGGTTGGCCCTCACCAGGGTGGCACCGGTCATCAGCGCCGACCTCAGATCGGCACCGGAGAGGTTGGCATCGGTCAGGTCTACGCCCCGCAGGTCCACATACCGCAAGTCTGCGTCCACTAGGTTCGCTCCGACCCCAGTGGCGCCGGTCAACAAGGCACCTCGGAGACGCGCCCCTTCTAGGTTGGCGTCGTTGATGGTCGCATTGCGTAGGTCGGCGTCCCGGAGCCGGGCACCCATCAATTTTGCTCGGGTCAGTATGGCCTGCCGCAAGTCTGCTTTGTCCAACAGCGCGCCATCGAGTTGTGAGGCGGTCAGGTTGACGCCATTCCAGACTGCAAAGGCCAGACGCGCCCCCCGAAAGTCTCGGCCGCTGAGGTCTGCCCCGGGCCCTCCAGGAAGTGCAGCTTGAGCTTTTTCTGCTCGTTCGGCCCGAATTCGCTGCGCCCGATCCTGTTGGGCTTGTCGTCGTTCACCGCGGTCGAGGGCAGCCGCTTGCATTCGTGCCTGAACATCGAGGCGCACCCGTGCGGCAAGGTCCCGGCTTCGGTGGGCGCTGGACGAGAATCCCGTTTGGGCGGTTCGAAGGACGGCTAAAAGAAATACCGGGATGCCAAGTGTGAGCTTCCAGGCCTGTGCTCCGCGGGTCCGTGCT
Organism: uncultured bacterium; assembly: GCA_963932775.1. Lineage (GTDB taxonomy): Bacteria > Myxococcota_A > UBA796 > UBA796 > UBA796 > UBA796. The sequence goes on along the minus strand of CAWVVG010000006.1, from coordinate 20,443 downwards.
TGGGCCAGCAGGGGCCTCAAGGGTGCAACTATCGGCCTTAGGTGTCTGCCGACCGGGGCCAAGCGGGTGGCCATCCACCGGAGGGCAGTTCCGATTGAGCGGCTTGTCGACAGGATAAATAGGCCGACGAATGCGGCTCCACGCCCCACAGCGAGCGGAGGACGCGCCTGGGCGCCCGCCGCCCGGAGGGCCATGACCAGGTCCCCTGTGCTTCCTTGGATGCGTGCAGCGCGAGCGGTGATCCCTTTAGTGCTGAGCCCCTCCAAGTGCGCTCCACCCAGGTCTGCACCATCGAGGTTGGCGCCATCGAGGTTGGCTCCGGTGAGGTCCGAGTGGCGCATGTCTGCTTGCCGAAGGTCTGCTCCACGGAGATCTGCATTTCTGAGATCAGCCTCTAAAAAAATCGCACCTCGGAGGTCGGCGCCTTGGAGGTCGGCGCCTTGAAGCGACGCTCCTTCAAAGTCAGCATCTCTGCCGAGTGCCCGGGAGAGAATGGCGTCCTGAAGTGAAGCATTGCGCATTCGGCAGCCAAAGATGCGGGCATCGGCCATCTGGGCACCGGTCAGGGTGGCGGCTTCGAGATTGGCCAGGATTAGATCGGCACCTCGTAAATCGGCTCCCGATAGGTCTTCACCAAACATGCTGGCGCCCCGCAACACCCGGTGTTGTGTGGCCTCAATGGATGGTGTGGGTTGTGGCACATGTTCATGGTATCTCGGGCTAAACCCCCAGGGGATCATCGTGGGTTCGGTTCTTGCCTGGTTTGGGCCCCTGACATAAGCATTTTTATCGGCCGGATGACGCGATCGTACGGCCTGTGCTTTCTAAACACCCCTTGCTCGATGGATCCCGAGATGGGTCGCATTGTGTCGATTCTCATCCCGATCCCCGAGGAGCATCATGGATAAATTGGTCATCGAAGGAGGTCAGCCTCTCAACGGCACCGTCTCCATTAGCGGAGCGAAGAACGCCGCCCTGCCCATTCTTGTCGCCACTTTATTGGCGCCCGGTGAGCATGTGCTTCACAATGTGCCGGAATTGGTCGACGTGAGTTTTATGTTGTCCTTATTGGGCCGCATAGGCTGCCCGTCATTGGTAGGAGTGGATGGGCACTCAGATCGGATTCGATTGGACACCAGTAGAATTGCCTTCAATGAAGCGCCCTATGACGTCGTTCGACGAATGCGTGCGAGCGTGTTGGTCTTAGGGCCGCTGTTGGCGCGATGTGGAGAAGCACACGTATCTTTGCCCGGCGGTTGTGCCATCGGCGTCCGGCCCATCGATCAGCACTTGAAGGGCCTGGAGGCGCTGGGCTGCAAGTTTGAACTAGAGGGTGGGGTGGTTCACGGTTCCGTCGACCAACTTGTTGGTGCGGACATGACCCTCGATGTGCCCACGGTGACGGGGACGGAGAACATCATGATGGCTGCTGTCCTTGCGGACGGGATTAGCACCATCCGGAATGCAGCAGCCGAGCCAGAGATCGTGGATCTTGCGCGCTTTCTTCGGTCAATGGGTGCCCGAATCAAGGGTGACGGCACCTCGACCATCGAGATCGATGGCGTGCCAGCACTTCGTCCTGCTCGGAAACCATATTCGATTATGGGTGACCGCATTGAGGCTGGCACCTACCTCTTGGCGGGAGTCATCACCGGTGGCACGGTCACGGCGAAGGGCAGCCCGGTTGGGGACATGGGCGCAGTCTTTGAGGCACTCAAGAAGGCTGGGTGTTCGGTGGAAATCGATGGAAACTCCGTGACCGTTGGACGGACCGGACCCGTACAGGCCGTGGATATTTCGACCCGACCTCACCCTGGATTTCCCACGGATATGCAGGCGCAGTGGGTAGCGTTGATGACCCAAGCGGCGGGTCCGTCCATCGTTCAGGAGAACATCTTTGAGAACCGCTTTATGCATGTCGCGGAGCTGCTGCGCATGGGGGCGGACATCGAATTGTCAGGAAATACAGCCAACATTCAAGGAAGCTCAGCGCTGACGGGTGCTACGGTTATGGCAACCGATCTTCGTGCCAGCGCATCGCTGATCTTGGCAGGTCTGGTGGCGAAGGGCACTACGGAAATGCTGCGTGTGTACCACCTTGACCGAGGCTACGAGCACTTGGTTGGCAAGCTGGAACAACTGGGCGCGAAGGTCCAGCGGGTGTCCGAAGATACGCAGATTGATGTCGGCGCACCGGCGGCATCAGCCGCAGTGGTGTAGGGAAGCCATGGCGATACCACGAGAGGTCGTAGAGTCGATCCGCGACCGGGTGGATCTGGTTCAGCTGGTTTCCCAGTCCGTCACACTCAAGCGGCGGGGGACTAGCTTCATTGGGCTGTGTCCCTTTCACCAGGAAAAGACCCCGAGCTTCAATGTGGTTCCGCACAAGAACATCTTTCGGTGTTTTGGGTGTGGGGAGGGTGGCGATTGTTTCACGTTCCTTATGAAGAGTCGGGGCCTTCAGTTCTATGAAGCGGTGAAGGAGCTCGGGGCCCAGGTTGGCCTCCCGGTCGAGGACCGCCAGCTCACCGAGGTTGAAAAGCGCAAGTTTAAGAAGCGTGCAAGCCTGTACGATGTATGTGAGTCGGCCGCCCAATTTTATCATGCCGTCCTGCTCACTCGGTCGGAGGGAAAGCCGGCCCTGGACTACCTGCTGGGTCGTGGGATCACGATGGATACGATCAAGGCCTTCCGGTTGGGCTTTGCTCCGGCCAGTTGGGACGGCGTCTCGAAGCACCTCACAGCCGAAGGGTTCACGGAAGAACTTTCCGGTGCCGCAGGGCTTATCAAATTGCGGGATGATAATCGGGGTGGCTACGACCTTTTTCGGGGTCGGGTCATGGTCCCCATTCTCGACGCCCGAGGAAAAGTGGTCGCATTTGGGGGTCGAGTCCTCGAATCCATCGCCAATTCGTCCGATGCAATCCATGTGGATGCACCCAAATACGTAAATTCCCCAGAAACTGATATCTATAAGAAGTCTCGGGTGTTGTACGGGCTCCACCAGGCACGTCGAGCGGTGCAGAATCGGGACCGGCTCTTGGTTGTAGAGGGGTATTTTGACGTAATTTCTCTGCATCAGGCTGGATTTGAGGAGACGGTTGCGACCTGTGGCACCGCGTTCACGGAAGATCACAGCAGGCTGATTCGGCCGCTGACCCGTCGGGTGGTTGCGTTGTTTGATGCGGATGAAGCGGGTCAGCGTGCGGCGGAACGAAGCATGCCTACATTTGTAAAAGCGGACATCGATCCGTACCGTTTGGTCATCGAAGGAGCCAAAGACCCGGATGAATTTATCCAAGAGAAAGGCGCGGAGGCATTTGCCGCGGCCTTGGAGCAGAGTGAGCCCTTGCTGGAGCTCATCCTGAGCCGAACCCGAGAGCGGTTTGGATCCACCCCACAGGGCATACAAAAAACGGTTGAAACCTTGGCCCCGCTGGTCCGTCTATATGGGTCCGCGGCGCGTCAGGTGGTTATCGGCCGAATTTCCAGTGCGCTGGGAATTCGGATGGAAGTGGTTTCAGAGTGGGTGGGCAAGGCCCGGATGCCGACCCAGAACCCGACCCCTGAGGCCCAATTACAGTCTGGGTGGCGGGGCTCAAAGGCCTTGAATCAACTGTACTGGCTGCTCATTCACCACAACGACCTGGTGGTGACGAAGATTGCTGAAGTGGACCCTGATCCGGACCTGATAAGTGATTATCCTGCTGCAAAACAGGCCTTTGCCTTGCTCCTGGATGGGCGTACAGTCACGGAAGTGATGGATTTTGTTGGGGACCCAAGTGTGAAAAAAGTTCTCCTCGCTGCTGCCGGGAAGGATTCGTTAATACCGGCGGACAAGGCTGCTTTTGCGGCAATACAAAACCTGTTTACACTCGAGCTTGGGCACATTGATGAGCGCTTACGGAGGCTCGATAAGGAAATTGCGACTTGCGACATTGACGAGGACAAGTCAAGCTATTTTAGCCTGTTGCATAAACGTCAGGCCTTCCAGCAGAGAAAAGATGCGATCAAGACCCAATTTGTCCGGAAATAAAGTGCTTTCATATTTTTTCCGGGCTGTTTTAATTGAAGATGGTCATCAATTTTCTGTTGCTATGTCATCCGCTGTTGTCCTTCTCGGGCCTGTCCCCACAGGTCTCATTTTCCCCGCTGTGTAGCTGCAAGTTGTAGAGGTCAGATCATGTTGAAAGGCAAGGAACTTAAAGAAATTGAAGGACTTATTTCTGTCGGTAAGGAGCGTGGATACGTGACTTACGAGGAGATGAACAACCTTCTTCCAACCCACCTGGTCTCCGCAGAGCAGCTGGACGACGTGATGACTCTGTTCAATAAGATGGACATTGAGGTCGTCGACAAGGCAAAAACGGCACGAAAGAAAGGTGCGCAGTCCAGCGAAGCGGCGGGTGACAAGAAGCCCGCCGTCGTACGCAGCAGCGATCCGGTTCGTGTGTACCTACGCAAGATGGGCACCGTTCCACTTCTCTCTCGCGAAGGAGAGATTGAGATCGCCAAACGGATTGAAGACGGTGAGAACATTGTGGACGGTGCAGTACTCACCAGTCCCATCACATTGCGCATTCTTAAGCGGCTCGTCGGGGCTGAAGAGGAACGGTGCGAAAAGGCCATACGTGGCGGCAAGCGACCACGCCGAGCCAAGAGTACCGAAGGCAAGAGCCTCTCGGAAGTGATCGAGGACGTGAAGGTGTTGGTCACCGCACGGCAAAAGATTTTGAAAGAGCTTGGCCGCGCCAAGAGCAAGAAGCGTCAGCGGGAGTTCCAAGAGCACCTTGACGTTGCCAGCTTCGGCATCATCCAAAAGGTTCGGACCATAGAGATACCGAACGCTGTGATGGCACAAATGTGTCGAGAGGTTCAGGTTGCCTGGGATCATCTCGCACGATGTGAGCATGCCATCTCGTTGGTGGCGAAAGAGGCTGGTGTAGAGGTTCGAGACCTGCGACGCATGATTCGAAAGGTTCGGCGCACACCCGAACGCGGTGGCGAACAGGTTGTGGCTGAGACCGGCATCAGCATCCAAGATTGGGCCGATTTCGACAGCCGTGTCCGGCGAGAGCTTCGTCGCATTCGGAAGATCGAAGAAACCGTCGATGTAGAGCAGGAGCAGCTTCGAGGGCTTTCACGCGATGTTCGGCGAGGAACGGCAATCGCTGAGCAAGCCAAATGTGAACTGGTTGAGGCAAACCTTCGTCTTGTGGTATCCATTGCCAAGAAGTACACCAACCGCGGCCTTCAGTTTCTGGACCTCATCCAGGAAGGCAACATCGGTCTGATGAAGGCGGTGGAGAAGTTTGAATACCGACGTGGCTATAAGTTCTCAACCTACGCCACCTGGTGGATTCGCCAAGCCATTACCCGAGCGATTGCGGACCAGGCACGGACCATTCGAATTCCTGTTCATATGATCGAGACCATCAACAAGCTGGTTCGTACTCAGCGCCACCTCATTCAAGAGATGGGGCGGGAGCCGCTTCCGGAAGAAATTGCCGAGAAGATGCACATCCCGGTGGACAAGGTTCGCAAGATTCAGAAAATCGCGAAGGAGCCGATTAGCCTCGAGACGCCAATCGGCGAGGAAAATGACAGTCACCTGGGCGATTTCATCGAAGACAAGAACATGGCACTCCCGACCGAGAATGCCGTGACCCACAGCCTCGAAGACACCGCCCAGAAAGTTCTCGCGACCCTTACTCCACGAGAGGAGCGGGTTCTGCGCATGCGCTTTGGGATCGGCGAAGACTCTGACCACACTCTCGAGGAGGTCGGGCAAGACTTTGACGTGACCCGCGAGCGGATCCGCCAGATCGAAGCCAAGGCGCTCCGTAAACTTCGGCACCCTTCCCGCAGCAAGCGTTTGGAAGCCTTCATCGAGAACTAGGAACACCGTACGTCAGGCAAACCCAGCAATGATTTGCCTGAGGTTGGTTGACTTGCGAGCACCCGGTGGCGCCCCCGGTTATTTAGCAACGCTGAGGGCCTATAGCTCAGTTGGTCAGAGCGCCCGGCTCATAACCGGAGTGTCCCAGGTTCGAGCCCTGGTAGGCCCACCCTCTTTGGAGTGTTTGTGCATTCAGATATAGTTCTGGTTTCAGGGTTGTGGCAGTTGGACCATCAGGTTGATTTGGTCCGGCAGCGAGCCAAAGCGCTCAAGGCCGTTGTTAGCGACCTGGAGGTTCAGCTTGCGGACAACGCCAAGGCCATTGACGAGACTGCGAATGCCTTGGCTGGAAATATAAAGAAAGAGGCGGAGGTTCAGAGAGATCTGGACCGGTACATCATTCGTCGGGATCGGGCCGCCAAACTCCTAGAGGGTGGTGAGGATGTCGATTTCGATGCCGTACAGAAGCAGCTGGAGCAGTGCCAGGAGTACGTCGATCGTCTTGAGGGTGAGGTGCTGGATTGCATGGAGCAAAGAGAGGCCCTCATTGATGCCGGCTCGGCTCTGGAGACCCAGGGCGAGTCGCTCAAGGATGAAAAAGGCAGAGCCTACGAGCAGTGGGTAGTCGAAGGTCGGCAGATTCGCAGCGAGATTGACGAGGTGTGGCCCCGACGTCAAGCGTTGTCTGCCGAGCTCACTAGTGACATCCGCCAACGCTACGAGGGGTTTCGTCAGCGCGAAGAGGCGCCTGTTGCCACCCTAGGAGATGTGGTCTGTCTCGGATGCAATGTTGTTGTGCATGACCAAGTTAGAATTGAGGTCAACAACGGACGGCGGGTTCACTGTTGTCGTGGTTGTGGCCGCTGGTTGCTCCCGACTCCGCCTCCAGAGGGCGACGAAGGGTAGGTTTTGAGGGTCGGTTCAATGTTCCAAGCTGGACGAACTTGCGGCAGACGCATATCCTCCACCTGTTCGAGAACAACTGACGATCGCCGGTCGTCTTTTCGACGGGAGGAAAGTCCGGGCTCCATAGGGCAGGATGCTGGGTAACGCCCAGTCGGGGTGACCCGAAGGCAAGTGCAACAGAGAGTAGACCGCCACCGAAAGGTTCGGTTTGGCCTGAATCCCATCCCTCGGGTCGCGGATTCAGGACATCCGTGTGTTCTTCGGAACACGGTAAGGGTGAAAGGGTGCGGTAAGAGCGCACCGGCGGCCTTGGAGACAGGGTCGGCCAGGTAAACCCCATTTGGAGCAAGGCCGAATAGAGAGGCGCTAATGAGTTGCCCGCTCAATGCCTCAGGGTGTGCCGCTTGAGCCCACTGGTAACGGTGGGCCTAGATGAATGATCGTCGCTGAGGGTCGGGTGACCGGGCCTCAGAACAGAACTCGGCTTATGGTGTTCTCGAACCGGCTCCCTTCGGGGGGCCGCTTTTGTATCAGGGCTCAGATTAATGAGCCTTGAGGATGAACTTGGAACAGAGGAAAGAGGCACATGGGCAATAAACGTGACGACGCACTCGACTACCATTCACGAGGGCGGAAAGGCAAGATCGAGGTCATAGCGACCAAACCGATGGCATCTCAGCGTGATTTATCTCTGGCCTATACTCCAGGAGTCGCGGAGCCGTGTCGGGAGATTCATAAGGATCCGGAGCTCGCCTACGACTACACCGCAAAGGGAAATTTGGTGGCTGTGATCACCAACGGCACGGCCGTCCTGGGACTCGGAAATATTGGAGCGTTGGCGGGCAAGCCCGTCATGGAAGGAAAAGCGAATCTGTTTAAGAAATTCGCCGATATCGATGTGTTCGATATTGAAGTGAACGAGACAGACCCTGAAAAGTTTATTGCGACCGTGAAGGCAATCGCACCAACCTTTGGCGGCATCAATCTTGAGGATATTCGAGCACCAGAGTGCTTTGAAATCGAGCGTCGTCTTCAAGAAGAGTGCGACATTCCGGTGTTTCACGACGACCAACACGGGACAGCGATGATTGCCGCAGCAGCACTCTTGAATGCTGTGGAGGTGACCGACCGAAAGTTTGATGAGATCACGATGGTGTTCTCTGGAGCCGGTGCCGCCGCGGTAGCCACTGCTCGACTGGTTATTTCCTTGGGTGCGAAGAAAGACAACATTTTCATGTGTGACTCGAAGGGGCTGATCGCCACCGAGCGAGAGGACCTCAGTGAGGCGAAGAAAGAGTGGGCGCAGCCGGGGCCTCGGCTTTCTCTGGCGGAAGCTCTGGTGGACAAGGATGTGTTCATCGGCCTGTCGGTTGGAGGGCTGCTCAAAGGTCATATGGTTCAGGCCATGAACCCGAGGCCAATCGTGTTCGCGATGGCGAACCCCGACCCTGAAATTACCCCGGACGAAGCGAAGGCTGCTGTGCCAGATGCCATCGTTGCCACCGGTCGCTCGGATTTCCCAAACCAAGTCAACAATGTACTGGGCTTCCCGTTTATTTTCCGGGGGGCACTCGATTGTCGGGCTCGGAAAATCACGGAGGAGATGAAGATCGCAGGGGTGCATGCGCTCGCAGAGCTGGCCCGTACCGACGTTCCGGACAGTGTGCTTACGGCCTATGGCGTAGAGAGCTTGGAGTTCGGTCCAGACTATCTGATCCCCAAACCTTTTGACCCGCGCGTGTTGTTGTGGGTGGCCCCCGCCGTTGCTCAGGCGGCCGCCGACAGTGGCGTGGCTCGCCGCCCGATTGAAGACATGGATGCTTACCGGGCAGAACTCGAAGGCAAGATAGAGCGCTCCAAGGAGGTCATTCGGCCCCTTATCAACCGGGCCAAGGGTCACAACGCGCGGATTGTATTCCCAGAAGGGGACAACCCGAAGATCTTGCGTGCGGCTCAGATTCTGGTGGATGAAGGGATCTGCCAACCGGTACTGGTTGGCCAAGAGTGGAAGATACTCAACCGCGCGAAGCAAGCCAAGGTTGACCTGACTGGTGTGACCATCGTTGAGCAGATTGAAGACGAGGTCTTTGACGGGTACGCGGAGGCTCTGTGGAATGGACGGCAGCGAAAGGGCATGACCCTGTCGGCCGCCAGACAAGCGCTCCGAAGTCGCACGACCTACGGGATGATGATGGTGCGACAAGGTGATGCGGATGGGCTCTTAGGTGGCCTTTCGACGCCGTATCAGAGCACCATTCGACCCGCCCTAAAGGTGCTGGGTAAGGCGGAGAATGTTTCCGTGATTAGCGGCGTATACGTCATGCTGTTTAAGGGGCGCCGCTTCTATTTTGGTGACTGCACGGTGAATGTGGACCCGGGGCCTGAGGCCTTGGCGCAGATCGCCCTGAACACCGCGATGGTTGCCAGTCAGTTTGGTGATATCCCCAAGGTCGCACTTCTGTCGTATTCGGACTTTGGAGAGAACCGGAGCTATCCGGGTGTGGATAAGGTTTCGGAAGCGGTAGCGATCATTCGTGCGGCGGACCCGGACTTGGTCGTTGATGGGGAGATGCAAGCGGATACTGCTGTGAACCGACAGCGCGCCTTGGAGGATTTCCCGTTCAGCCAAATACTTGGCGATGCCAATGTTCTGATTTTCCCAAATCTCGCTTCTGGAAACATCGCCTACAAGCTGTTGCGAGAGCTGGGTGGTGCTACGGCGGTCGGCCCGATCTTGGTTGGACTGCCGCGGCCTGTCAACGTGCTGGCCTTGGGAGCAACCGTAGATGATGTTGTGAACATGGCAGCGATCACAGTCAATCAAGTGATCAACCAAGGTCGCTCTAAATGAGCAATCTCGACTTGGCCGACGTGGCAGCATTATTGGGTGCGGTTGAAGCTGAGGATCGGTCCTCGCCCTCGGTAGTGTGGCTGATCGATGGTGGAGATGGCCTCGCTGAGATGGATGTGGATGTCGCATTGGTTGCAGTCGAGGCTGCGCGAAGGATGGGGCAAGCAGTCCGGCTCATGGCGGCCAAGAAGACATTGAACAAGAAAGTTCGAAAGGCTGCAGCGAAGGCACTTCACAGTCTAAAGTCCTCCGGGGTCGAGATTCCCATGGAGAAGCGCCAGGGTTCCGGTTGGAGCCTGGGTACGGAAGTCCGTGAGATTCCAAGTCCTGTCGGGTTGTTGGGCCTGCCTCAAGGAGATGGGTATTTTCCGTTCATTTTACTCTCTCATAGTGACGGAGGCGCCTGCGTGACTGCGGGAGTTGCAGGCTCTGGTCAAGGTTTTCAGGACTCAGATCATGCCCACGTGGGGCGGTCCAAGGCCCGAGACATCGTTGCCAATGCTCGGAAAGACCACAACTTGGTTGAGGTGCCGTTTCATGTGGCGCTGCATTTCTGCGAGCGTGCGTTCGACGAGGGCGGCTCCAATCGGCCCCACGGTTGGGGCCACATGCTGTCCTCCGTTCCCGAGGGCACCCAGAATTCCGCACGACTGCTGGATCCGCTGGCGGAACAAGAGCAGGAACTGGATATGGCTTCGCTCAATGACTTGGACTCCCTCTTGGAAGGTGAGCATCGGGTGGTCTTTAATCTTGAAGACCGTATCAGCGGCCCTGCGGTCGATTCGGTCATGGAGATTCTTAGCAGTCAGATTTCGGTCGATGATGACGACAAGAAACTGCGGGTAGCCCGAGAGATTACCGTGGCTGTGGACGAGGCCTTTGAAGGTCATAATCGGCAGACCTGGACACTCGCCTTGGATGTGTTGTCTGCAATATCAGCAGTGGCCGGCTGGGAGTCGGAACGCAAGGCTGCAAGGCATACGGCGCTGGCCCTTCGTGCTGGAAGGAAGGGAAGCGACATCCCATTCTTTCGTATCTGGACCGAGCGGCAGCTTGCTGCGGTCAGTGAGATGGTGTTGGCTGTACGCTCAGGGCGTGAGATTCCGACTCAGTAGTAGACCGGGCTCTCTCCTCGCGAGATTCGTAGACCACGAAGGGCGTGAGCAGAGTCACCGATGACGTCCAAGAACATTTGTTCGTTCTCAGTCTTCATGATGTGCAGACTCTTGAAGACTGAAAGGCTCTCGAGGAGCGCAACACTGCGCAAGACCTCCTCCACGATGGGCTGCAGTTCTTCCGGTTTGGGTGCATCCGGATGCCCAGATACGGCCAGCTGCCCAAGGGTCTCTAAGGTGTGCCCCGTCAGCTTGAGGCGTTGGACGGCGAGGGGGATGGCGTGTCGTGGGCTGGCCTTAGCCCCCGCATCGATCTGGGCCAGTTCTTGGGGGAACCGGTACTGGAGCAAGCGCAGTTGATGTCGAAACGGACCGTCCGATGTGTTGAGGCCAAAGCCCCTCAGCTTGGCACGTGCCACGCCTTGGATCAGGTGAGCACCACCGCATGTGTATTGGAAAATCCCTTGTCCCCGCTTGGTGAATTGGGTTTTCTTTTGAGCGGCTTCGGCCAGAAAGTGGGTGGCCGTTGACAAGCTCATAGAGGCGTGGTTTGTGAGCTCAGTCAGGGTTGTTGTGTGGTCTTCGCCATCGGTCCAAGCCATGTCTGGAGCGCTCCAGTTGGCCAAGCCGAACAAGGTCCAGGGAATGTCGTTGGTCTCCTTGAACGACGAACGGCCAGTTTTACTGTCGAACCAACTTTTCGCCAAGACTCCACGGTACAGGTCGCCGGCTGTGTGTGGATGGCCATCCACAGTGACCTCGGTGCTTGGACTGACTCCAGCATCTGTGAGAGCCTTAAGTAGCTGGCCTGGGTGAGGTTCGACCGGGCGGTCGTCCTTGGATGCCGGAAATGAGAGCACCCATGTGTCCCCTAAGGGGGTTCTCGTGGCATATTGGCTGAACAGCCACTGGACCGCATCCTCACCGTTACTAAGCCTCAAGTCGGCGCCCAAGGCTACCAGGCTGTGGCCAATGGCCCATGGGCTGTCTGGGTCAGCACCATGTGTTCGGACCACCGCGTCCAATGTCTGTTGTGACCGAACCCAGGCCCGAGAGGTCTCCAAGGGAACCGCTATGGTCCTGGCTATACCGGTCTCTACAGGTGTTGGAATCGAAATGGGGCGCTGTGTAGAGGTCGGTGTTGCAACTTCCTTGTCGGCGGAGGGAGCGATGCCGCAGGCGAGAATGGCGAGCAAAAGCACCTTACTCTTCCGCCCCTTGTTCTTGATCCAGTTTTGCTTGCCTTGCGTCCACTTGCTCGATCCGGTCGTCGGACAAGAAGAAGACGATGCCTTCTCTGACGACGATGCGGGGGTGCTTCAGTGGGCGGAGAACCGCATCAACGGAGAAGTCGATCTTGCCAGGACGCTTGAACTTCACCACCGTGCCGGCATCTGTGAGAATCCAGAGCTTTCCCTTCTCGTCGAGTGCCATGTCATAGTCTTCATGGCCTCGACCCATCTGATCTGAAGTGATCACCGTGCCATGACGGAAGCCTTCTGGATGGTATTGAACCACTTCGGTGGGGAAGCCCATCAGAATGTTCCCTTTGGTGTCGACTTCGACGGTCCGAGGCACGCCATCCTTGATGGTCCACGAGGCGAGCTCCTCAGATTGCAGGTTGTGTAGTCTCGCTTGATTTTGGACGATGGCCAGGAGTGCATCGAGCTTGGGCAGGTAGACCAGGTAGGCATCACCGCCAAGCCCGGGGCGGGCACGCTTGCTCGCGCTCAGTGACCAGGAGACCACCGGGCGTCCTTGGCTATCGAAGACCTGGATTCGGTTTGCAGCGTCCAGGACAGCAAATCCGGGTCCTCCCTTGCTTGGGATGAGGGTGATGTCCAAGGGGTTCTGGAACTCGCCGATTGCCGTTCCAGCCTTCGCTCCAGAGGCGTACCAAGGGCGCCCAGCTTCAAACCAGACATCTGCAAGGTCGGCACCGGGGCCCCACTGCTTCTCAGCCCGTCCTGCCAGGGAGAACCGTTGGACTCTGTTGTTGCCTGTATCGGCCACGAAAATGGTTCCGTCTTTGTCCATTTCCAGTGCGAGTGGTTCACCAAAGCTCTGGAATGCACCCAAGTTCCACCCGGTCTCACCCCAGAAAGGTACGTTGTTGTGCTGGTTTCCAATCATGTCTTGATGGGCGCGAAGAATCTCGGCACCCTGAGTGGCTTTGTCTTGGGCGTCGCCCGTCGAACGCAGAGCGGCCATCTCAAAAGCAGGAATAGCATTCGCATCCTGAAGAAGACTGAGGGCCTTCATGGCCTTCCCGCTGCTCGGTGCAGCTTGAGCTCGGAAGCCCACGGGAACCAGGGAAGCCACCTTCTTGCGGGCGTAGGGGGGACCTTCAGCCACAGAGTCGTACAGGAATTTAAACGAGGCATCGTCGCCAAATTCTTCGTCCTGTTGTTTGGTGTATGCATCTTCCAGCTTTTGGATGAACCGCTTGTGCTGGCGCTTGGCATCAGAGGACGTCAGCCAGTTGTCGTAGCGTTTCAATGGTCCTGAAGGAAAATTGACCGCGACCTCTGCTATGTGCGTGTCACTGAAGACGATTCCTTCGTGGATATCTTTGATGAGGACGCGAATTTTCCGTCCCTTCGTTCCGACCTTCAGAATCTTCCGGTGCATCTTGTCTTCAAGGATCGTGACCCCACCATGTGATTTTCCGTCGACCAGCAGCTGGATGGTACGTGGCCGGGAGAACTCCCGGAAGGTTCGGCTGCCTTTGCTAAGGTTTCCGGGCCAGATGGCGACATTGTCAATTTGGGTTGAACGTCCCATATCGATTTCCAGCCACTCGCCCTGTGAGCCGCCGGCTTTGGACTCTGCCCAGCTGGTTTTGAAAGACCCATCAAACGCGCGGGTCGCTGTATAGGTCGCATCTGAGTCCTTGTGGGTGCTCGACGCGCGGACAACCGCTGCATTGGCGGTCAACAAGGTTAGGAGCATCATCAACATGGGTGGCCTCCGTGGTGGCTGTTTCTTACCGTGAGTTCACCCCTTCTGCCACGGCATTGATCCCATGATTGTACTTCTTATGATGGCCTCCGCCTGGGCTCAGTCCCCCGATATACAGGTGGATCTACACCTCGATACCCCCACACAGATGTTTACCAAGGGTTTGCACCTGGACTCGCCTACCGGTCTTGAAGCGGGCATTTCGCAGCTCACAGCCGGAAAAACCAACGTTGTGGTGGAGGTGCTGTGGCCTCCGCGGAAGTCGGACCATCGCCGTCGTGCATTTGACCTCTTGGGTCTTGTGGAGGCTGAAGTGGCCCGGAGCGAGCGGCTGGTGTTGGCCCGGGAACCGTCTGGGGCCCGGGATGCCGTAGCCGCGGGAAAGATAGCCGTATTGCTCAGCATGGAGGGTGCCCATGGTCTGGGGACTGGGAGCGACTGGCGCGATGTGCTCGACCAATTTTACGATCGAGGCTTGAGGCTGTTGGGCGTGACCTGGAGCTTCTCCAATCGCTTTGGCGGATCTTCTGGTGACAAGGGTAGTGGTTTGACGGCGGAGGGAAAGGAGCTTGTGAAGCATGCCCGGTCCAAGCGAATCATCCTGGACGTCTCGCATGCGAGTCCAGCAACCACCTCAGAGATCTGCACTGCATCGCCGATGCCCGTCATTGCATCCCACTCCAATTGTCAGTCCTTGCGCAGCCATACCCGAAACCTGACGGACGATGAGATTCGATGTATTTCCGCCACGGGTGGAGTGATCGGACTGAATTTTCACGCACCCTTTGTTGGCGGTGGAGACTCACCCGCGACCGTCGCTCGGGTGGCGGACCATGCGGACCATCTGGCCCGGGTGGGTGGGCATGGTGTTGTGGCCCTCGGCAGTGATTTTGATGGGTACATCAGGAAGCCGGTTGGCCTGGAGGATGCGAGTAAGATCCCAGACTTGTGGGATGAACTCCGTCGGCGCGGGTGGACCGAGGAACAGATTCGCGGGGTTCGCGGTGAGAACTTTATGCGGGTATGGACGGTGGTTCGGGCGGTCTCGGATCCGGACTAACCTGCGGTTTTCCAGCCCATCACTCTAAGTTCAGCCTCCGAAGTCTGGTTCTCAAATGCGGCACACACCAGGTCGGCGCTGGTGAGCTTGGACTCTGCCCAGGGGTTGAGGTACACCCGGCCGAATGGGCCTCGCTTCAGTGGTCGGTCGACAACCAAGACGCCGCTCACCGCACGGTATGGGCTTTCCTGGAACAGGGCGGGCTCATCGTCGAGTTTGAACCCGAAGCGTTGGTGGTTGGCGTGCCCGTTGGTTGCGTGCCAAATGGGCCGGCCGTAAAACAAGCTGCGAAAAAGCCCTGGAGGCAGACTCCACGCGGTATTGGTCACTAAGCTCACCAGTACGTTGGCATCCCCTTCGGCCTTGCTCAAGAGATTGTCGAGCTCGTACACCATCCGGGTTTCAACCAATTCCATCGTATGCAGACCGTTTTCAGGCGCCAAGAGGAAGGCAACTGAGCCCTGGTCGGGCCTGGTTGGTGTGTCAGTCCGGGTGAATTCAAGCTTGATATTGGTGTCTTCGAAGGTTGCGTACCGGCCCCTCCATTCGCCCTTGGCAATTGCATCCAACCAAATGTCGACGCATCGCCGAACCGGCTCTGGATCAAAGTCGTGGGGTGTCCACTTGCGTACAAGGATCGTGATTCGCCTGTCCGACTGGGAACGATTTACCACCCGCGTGAGTGTCTCGAGGGCCACTTTGTCGGCCTTGCGAGGCTGTGGCTGCAGGAAGGCTAGGGTCACAATGCGAACCTCTCGACCATCGGGGTGTCGCATGATTAAGCACTGCTTTGGTTCGCAGAGATCGACCACCGACCAGCCAGCCCGCATCATAAAGGCAGCCGAGACCGCTTCGGAATACCCCTGAAAAAACTTCCGGTTATCGGTGTTTTGAAGTGAGGCCTTCCAGCGTTTCTTTACTGGGCTGGCAACTTGCTCGTACAGGCGTCCGAGGTGCAACAAGACGTTGCGCTCAGCACCGCCGGCCATGTACCGAAGAATGCTCTCGTTTCGGTCCCCCGAGGAGGCGAACTTGTCGAGCTGGTTTTCGCTGTACAGTGGCATTCAGAGCGTCCGAGGGGAAAAGGCCCCGACGGGTATCCGACGGAGGACGATCTGGCAATTTTGTATGTTTGCTGCGGCCTATTCCCAGGATGCCATCGGTGGCATGAGTTTGGGTAGATTTAGGACGACCTCACGTCCTTTGTCGCTGATTGAGAGTACCTCCAAAGGACATACTTCGATGCAGATCCCGCACTGGATGCACGCTGAGTTGGTGTTGTCCAGCGTGACTTGTTTCTGGGCGAAGTCCTGTACGGGGATTCCCATTTGGCAGTAGCGAGTGCACTCTCCGCAGCCAATACACTTGTCGTCAGCGACGATCGCGATGCGGCTTATTCTTCGGGCTATCTCCTCCATGTAGGCGCGGAGCGGGCAGAAAAACCGGCACCACACGCGGTTGCCCAGGTAGGGGTAGAGGGCCACGCCGACGATGCTGGCCAACCAGAAGTCCACCATCAAGCCGTACCAATGCTGCGCGAACACTTTGGTGGAGTACAAGGCATCCTTGGCGAAGAAGGCCCATGCATCGTTCAAGATCAGGAGGGTCACGGGTATGGCAAGAAGGAAGATGAGCCGCCCGAACACCTCCGCGTTCTTGGCGGTTCGGCCCCGGGGTGCAAGGTGTCTCCATGTGTCGCCCAGCGTCTCTGCTAGCCCTCCACACCCGCACAGGTAGCTACAAAACCGTTCACCATTTCTGCGGACGTAGAGTGGAATCGCCACGAAGGTGGTTATCGCTCCAGCAGCGATCCAAAGAACCGCGCTCAGCGTGTCTCCATCGGCCCAGCTTGGAGCATCGATCATCGACCAAATACTCAGCGGCCATGGCACTGCCACGGCGTACACCTTCCAGGGTCGGTCGATGAGCATGGGGGCCAACAGTTCCGGAACACCGAACAAGAACACCCACTGGTAGCTGATGAGCGAGAGGTATCGGCGCTGCTGGACGGGGCTCGGATATCGAAAGTATGCGCGGAGTCCAAAGACGAGGACGAGCAGTGCGTACGCCAATGTCCCCCAGAACGATGCATCCACTTCTCGAAAGCCGAGGTCCATCTTCATGGCGTCATGCAGAAATCCGAGTGGGTCATCGGCGCCAAATGGGTACAGTTGTTGCTTGCTCTTTAGGCAGTAAAACCCGTACACGAAGGTCATGAAGCTGCCAATCCACGCAGCATCAATGGCCCTGAGGTCACCCCGCATCCGAACACCCAGTCGTTTAAGAAAGGCCAGTGGCATCTCTGTGCCGAGCATTGGATAGACCTGGTCGGCGTTGATCTCCTTGGGCTGGTCGTCGCCCAGCTGAAGCACGACCGTGTTTGCCCGAACTTCTGTGACCCGGCTGTTTCGGTGGACATCGACGAGGCCACGCTCGGACCTGTCGTTGATTTTCTCTTGGTTCCGTTGTTTACAACGGTGAAAGCTGTCTCCCCGATAGCTGAGAGTCACCGACGCTCCGCCATCAGCAAGGGATACCGCGGTCTCAATTGCGGAGTCTCCGCCGCCGATCACGACGATGGCTTGACCGGCATGGGCGTTGGGATCTTTCAGTGAGTAGTGGACGTGCGGTTGGTCCTCACCCGGAATTCCCAGGGTGCGAAACTGACCCCGCTTGCCCGCCGCCAGGATGATCTTCTGGGTTCGAACGATGGTGGGTGTCCCATCCGGACTTCGGACCTCTACATCGAAGCCGTGGGGTGCACGGGTCGCGCTGAACACCTCCACCGAGGACTGAATGTTTAGATCTTCAGAGTCGAGTGAGGCTGCCCATTGTTCAACCAGGTCTTCCTTTGTCGAGTCCTGGACATCGAAGTCGGTGGGGTTGTGGATGCCCTTTGGCTCCATGTAGATCATCTTGCCCAGCGGGAAGTGATCGATCGTAGAGAACGGCCGATCCCGTTCATAGATCATGTAGCTCACGCCCGCATCGCGCAGGGCGATCGCTGCGCCGACTCCGGCGGGCCCGGCGCCGATGATCAATACGTCATGGTCGATGGAGTGAGCCACGGAACTGAGGTGAGAGGCCACGCCCTGGGCCACATCGAAGCCTTGCTTTAGTGCGAGCTTGATGATGGGGGCATCCGCGAGGTCACCGACAATGTATAGACCCGGGACATTGGATTGATGCTGAGTGTCCAGCCGAGGAAGATCTCGAACGCCGACCTTGGATGAAAACTGGGCAGCGATCTTCTTGAGTCTGGTCATCTACACACCTAAGAACACTTCAGAGGATAGGCTGTTTGAATGATTTTGTGGTTGATCGCGTGTCAGTTTTCATCAGAACCTCCTGCTGAAGTGGTGGGGGCAGTGGGGGTCACGCACCCGGTTGTGGCGTTGATCACCATCGATACTTGGCGGAGCGATCATCTGTCGGAGGCTCATACCCCAGCGATCTGGAGTCTTGCGCAAGAGGGCGAACGGTACACACAGGCTTTCTCTCCGATGGGTCTCACGACTCCTGCGCATGCCACCATGCTGACGGGAATGTCGCCCTGGGAGCATGGACTCGAGGGGAACAATCACCATGGCTACGCGCTCAAAGACGATGTCAGTGTGCTTCCGGAGCGGTTCGAAGGATGGGCGAGTGGTGCTTTTGTGAGTGCTTACCCAGCGGGACCAGCGGGTGGTCTCGACAAGGGGTGGGACCGGTTTGATGGGCCTGAGGTTGGAGAGCGGTCTGGAGAGGTCGCGGTACAAGCCGCACTGGACTGGCTGCCTACTGACCGCCCCGCACTGCTCTGGGTCCACGTGTACGAGCCCCACGGCCCGTACTTGGGCAGCGGCATGACTGAGCGTGCGCGCTACGCCGAGGAGGTCCGCCGTGCAGATGCCATCGTTGCGCCGCTCCTGGAACGCCTGCGCGACCGCGGAGCCACCATCGTTGTGACCTCGGACCACGGTGAAGTACTGGACGAAGAGAGGTGCAGCTACCAACACGAGCGCTCCATCTCGGACCATGTTCTGCATGTCCCCATGGTCCGTTGGTCGCCTGGCATCGTCCCCAGAGTGACCGATGACCTGATCGGGCTATCGGATGTGCCGGCCCTCCTGGAGGGAGCCGCTGTTGCACCCCGCAAGCACTGGCTCGCGCAGAGCGGGATGTGTGAGGCGGACTGTGCTCCTGGGTGCAGTCCGGTTGGATTGTCTGGCCGGGATGCGGTGGTGATTGACCCGGGTGGTAAGTGGGTCGAGCGTCCGGGCAGGGGCCGATTTTCGCTGGGCAAGCCGAGCCCTCAGAATGCTGCACTGTTGGCGCAGATTCCTGGGCTGAAAGAGGCGGATTCGGAGGCGACAGACCAGGCCAAGAGCCTGGGCTATATCACTCCAGATTAGAGGCTTGGCATCGGCTTGCTGGGAACCAAATCGTCCAGGACGAATCGGCAGCCGGCGGGCGCTTCGAACTTGCTCAGCCCGCTGTGTCCCGACTCCCAGTCCCACGAGAAGTGCATGTGGTGATGGTGGAAGGGCCAGCCTGAGGTCGAGTAGGCCATGTGGGCCTCGAGGTTTGATGCATCGCTCGAGGTGAGCCTCCCTTCGCTGACCAAGTCTTCAGCCGCCTCCAGGACGTCGCCAGCGACCTCTGTATCGACTCCAATGACTCGGACGTACTCGGAGCGCATCAGCATCGCCATGAAGTAGGCTGTGCGTTCTGCATCCAGAATGGTGGCAGGCCCAGTGCAGTTGTAGTCGTCGTTTTCGCAAACTGCTCGACCCATATTGTCGTCGCCAGTCTGGTAGTACGCGATGTCCAGGTCATTGCCTTCGACATGGGTTCCTTCTGGGTGGCGAAGTGAGTCATCCAGTCGGCCAGGTACGTCGCCATCGGCTTGCCCCATGTCCATCAGGGCGAGGGGGTTGGTGCCTGGGAACTCAGCCTCTACTTCAGCTGTGGCCCACTGCACAAGGTACGCGACCTCGCGGCGGAGGTTGGAGTAGTGCTGCTCGTGGGTCACGAGGTAGCCCTGGTCTGAGTCCACTGCATTCGGGAACTGCATGATGCGGTTGCAGGGGCCATCTTCGGTGGCGTCGGAGTAGACGTCGTCGCAGTCCCGGTCCTCGTGCCAGTCGCTGGTCCGAATCCGAATGTCGTAGTCGGCGGATGCGGTGTCGTATGGCGCCACCAAAACGTGGTGTGTTCGGGCGCTGCCCGTGGGGTTGTACCAAGCCAGACGCTCGTAGTCCGTAGCCTTGTAGGAGTAGTTCAGGATGTTGAGTGAGCCCGACTCGGTCACCCAGTCCATGGCGGAGTCGATTGGGTGGTCGGGATGTTCGACTTCGTACAGGTCGAGGTCCGTGCTTCCGCTTCCACTGCCAGAGATCTCAACGCTGAAGCTCAACCACGAATGGGCTGGTACCTCAAAGGAGTAAAAGTCGTAGTCGTCGGTGCAGGACTCAAGGCCCTCAAAGAGGTGGTGAGGGCCATCCACTGTCAACGGGGTCGCATCTTCAAGTTCGTCGTTGATGGCGGTGGTGCAGTCGTCTTCTACTGCGCCATCTTCTGCTTCTGCATCGGAACCGTCATCGACCTCAGAGCCTCCATCGGCGTCGGCGTCGGAATCGGCATCGGCATCGGCATCGGCGTCGGAATCG
>CAWVVG010000005.1:0-27562 GCA_963932775.1 uncultured bacterium | reverse complement strand
ACCGGCGGACGCGGAGTACCGGGACCGAGACCATACACACAGTGCTGAAGACGAACCCAAGGGTGGGTGTGGATGCTCAGGACATCCCGGTCCAGCAGGACCATGGGCATTAATTCCACTGCTCGCCTTGGTGGGTAGACGACGGGCTTAGAACCGGCTCTGCCACGCGCGAACACGCCGATTTCCTGAGCTCAGTTTTCGGTAGAGCACTCCCCGGAAAACCATGACTGGGTGGAGCAGCACGCCGGCCCCCAGGCCCAGCTCTGGGGAGGGTCCTCCCGGAATCATGCTCAGACCCACGCCCAGACCCAACAACAACAAGTGTGGAAACACCCACTCAGGACCATTGCTGGACATGAAACGGAAGGATTGAACCAATATGTCCATCGCTCCATTGGTTCGCTCAGAGTGGATCACTTCAGGCCATGGGTTGAACAGGATGAACACGACCACACTAAACAGAGCGGGAATCATGCTGGGTAAGCCGCCCAGACCAAAGACCAGACTGACAATCCAGTGCAAGAACGCCACGTGCATCACATCCCACACGTGCTCGCCCAGGCTTTCTCGAATGATGGCGATGCCCAGGGGCTTGCCGTGTTCGATGGACTGCCCCACGGCGTACAGATAGGCGCCGTACAGGTAAACGGCTGCAAAGCCCACGACAAAGCCACCGATGAAACCAAGAGGACTCACGAGCATGGCCAAAGCCATGATTGCAATTGGCATGAAGATGAGCATCAGCCACACAAATGGCCCCCGCAGAACCGCACCCACGGTTTCTGAGATAGCGGATGCATAAAGATGCAGGGTGCTCTGAATCATCAGGGGGCAGCGTCGTCACAGGACGGGTTGACCTGCCCCGGAGTCCCGAGGTTGTGTTCGCCCGTTGAGACTGGACTCTCGTCAAAGATAAAGTCCTCGTTCTCGGTGTGGCACCATTGGGTCCCGACATCATTGATTGAGGTGAGCCCCACCGACGACAACAGAACCCCATCCAGCGCAATGGACTGGCCCTCATGGGCAGAATCCGACGCACTCGGAAAGCCAGTGGAGAGGTAGTCAACCGAGTCGAGTTCTTCACCATCCAAGGCAACGGAGAGCACAGCCGGATCTGAATTCGTCAACCGGAATTGGGCATCATAGTTGTCAGCGGTGGCACTCCCACCTCCAGGCAGACTCCCGTATTTATAGTCACACTCCTCGGGAATTCCCATGGCGCTCAAGGCAGCGTCGACCGTGGCCTTATTGAAGCAAAATAGCGCCGTTTCACCTGGCCCCACCTCCACCCCGATCCCTGCATATACCTCAAAAGTGTCGCAACTACTCGAGCCGGAACTGCACGCGTTGTCCTCTGTGGCAAACGTCCAGTTATCCAAGAACAGGAGCTCATCGGTCACATTCGTAATCTCAAACCACTCGTTGTTTTTCTCGTGTCCGCCGGCCCCACCACCCTGGGGATTCACCATCATCTCGGTGAACACTACGACATCGGTACCCGCTGCAATCAAGTCGAGTACATAATCTTCGTCGATGAATTCATCGCAGTCATTGTCCACACCCAGATCTGAATTGTCGTCCACACTGATGCCCGGGTTGGTAAAAAAGTCACCATCATCGCAGTCCTCATCTGCAAAGTAGCCATCCGTGTCTTCGTCCTCGATGCAGTCTGGGAGACCATCGCCGTCGGTGTCCACGAATCCGTCTACCAAGCTACCGTCGCAGTCGGTGTCCTCGCCGTCACATGACTCCGTAGCACCCGGGCGAATGCTCGCGTCCGAATCATCGCAGTCGTCAGGGACCGAGTAGCCATCACCATCGCTGTCGGTGTCGACACAGTCTGGAATTCCGTCGCCATCATCATCCGAGAACAGACCATCTACCAAAGAGCCGTCGCAGTCGCTGTCAATCAGATCGCAGGCCTCGGGAGCCCCGAAGTAGATGTCATCATCGGTGTCGTCACAGTCAAGGGTATCGCCCTCTGTGTACACCCCTGACTCTTCGCAGAAGCATGCGCTGTCCCCGATGTCTCCTTGCCCGTCACCGTCTACATCCGCGAAGAAGGTGACACACAGTGAGGCATTTTGGTCGTTGTCGTCCCCATCGCAGTCATCGTCGTAGGTCGTGGCACAGGTTTCCGTAGCCGAAGGCTTCACGGCAAAGCGACCGTCATCACAGTCGGTGCCCGAGGTCACACCCGCAGGCGGGCCGTCGTCTCCATAATTATCCAGGTCAGCATCCCGCATGCACAAGAAGATTCCGTCGGAGCTCGCTGCTCCAGGATGGGTGCGATCGTGGCCGTCATCGCAATCGCCACTGGTTGTCGTGGTGTAGTCGTCAGAAGCATCACAGCGACACTCAGAGTCACTGGTGACACCATAGCCGTCACGATCACCATCGTTGTACCGGGTGACACACGAGGTTGCACCAAGATCATTGGTATCACCATCGCAATCATCATCGAAGCCCGTTGAGCACCGCTCACTGGCCCCAGGATTGACCAAGGAGCGACCATCATCGCAGTCGGTCCCAGGCGTCACGCCTGACGCTGGGCTCACGTCACCGTAGCCGTCGGAGTCATCGTCCTTCCTGCAAGAGGTTGCAGATTCTGCCTCCGCAGCTCCAGGGAAGGTGGTGTCGGAGTCGTCGTTGCAGTCGGAGTTGTCCTCCAGTAAATATACGCCTTCGGGGTCGCAGCGGCATTCGGAGTCCACCAGGTCACCAAACCCATCGTCATCGTCGTCGGTGAAAAACTCCGTACAAATCGATGCACCGAGGTCGTTGTTGTCGCCATCGCAGTCATCGTCATATTCAGTGCCACAGGTCTCCGTGGCATCCGGGTGTACAGCACTGCGAGAGTCGTCGCAGTCGCCACCCGCGGTCACTCCAGCGGGCGGTGAGTTCGCACCAAACCCATCTCCATCGCTGTCCTTGCGGCAGGATGTCGAGGATTCTTCTTCGGCGGCGCCGGGAAAGGTCGTGCCCGATCCATCGTTGCAGTCTGTCCGATCCGTGGTCGTGTAGTCACCCGCCGCATCGCATCGACACTCCGAGTCCGTCAGGTGCCCAAACAAGTCCCCGTCGCGATCCGCAAAGCGAGTCGTGCAGTCGGTGGCGGTCAGGTCGTTCGTGTCATCATCGCAGTCGTCATCGTAGAACGTACCGCAGTCCTCATTGACCCCAGGGTTCCGAGCCGGGTTGTCATCGTCGCAGTCATCTCCCGCGACCACTCCAGCCCCTGGACTCACATCGCCATAGCCATCCTCATCCTCGTCGCGTCGACAAGATGTGGAAGATTCAGTCTCTGCCGCACCCGGGTGGGCTTGGTCCGATGAGTCATCGCAATCGGTGTTGTCCGACCGCAGGTACTCATCCTGGGGGTCACAGCGGCACTCAACGTCAGACAGGTGACCGAAGCCATCCCCATCCCGGTCGGCGTACCAGTTGTCACACTCCGAGGCTGCCAGGTCGTTCGTATCGGTGTCACAGTCGTCGTCGTATTCGGTGGCACAGGTCTCTGTTCCCGATGGCGAGACAAGGAGCCTGGTGTCGTCACAGTCCGTTCCACTGGTGACGCCCGAGGGCGGATCGTTGTCGCCATAGCCATCTCCGTCATCATCCTTCTGACACGCGGTGGACGATTCGGTCTCTGCCGCACCCGGGAACGTCGTAGCTGAGCTCGGGTCACAGTCATCGAAGTCCGCCTCGTTGTACTCGTCGCGCTCGGCACAGTAGCAACGAGAGTCTGCTGGGTCGCCAAACCCATCGTCGTCCGAATCCGCAAACCAAGTCAGGCACTCTTCTGCATCTTGATCGTTGGTGTCCGAATCGCAGTCATCATCGTAAGCCGTGCCACATTCTTCGTTTACTCCAGGGTTCCGGGCAGAATCGTC
This sequence comes from uncultured bacterium, assembly GCA_963932775.1. GTDB lineage: Bacteria > Myxococcota_A > UBA796 > UBA796 > UBA796 > UBA796. Next base: position 23,669 of record CAWVVG010000005.1, on the reverse strand, counting down.
GTCGTCGCAGTCATTTCCTGGGAGTCCGCCGGTGCCGGAAACCGCTCCTGCACCCGGTATGTGCTCCGTGATCAGGCCAACAAACTCATCGGGTACGTACCCGTCTTCATCTTTGTCAAAGTCGTCGTTTCCAGCACAGTCCGCATCGATTCCATCATATGGATCATCGAAGGGAAACCCTGGCCAGATGTCACCGTCGGTGTCGTTGCAGTCACCGTCTTTGCCAAAAGGGGCCTCCACGATCGAGTCCGGTACAAGGTCGGCATAGTTGGATGCCCAGTAGCCATCCCCATCTTCGTCGCCGTCGCCGTCGGAGAAATCACAGTTGTCGTCAAAGCCGTTGAAGTAGATTTCGCCGATGGTCTCATCGGGCTTGACCGTCGCATCCAAATCGTCGCAGTCTTCGGCGACACACACCGAGTACGCACACAGAGCATCTGTTTCTATGTCCTCACACAAGGGCGGACCGCCGCCGTCCGTGGGAAAGCCATCGCCATCGGCATCACAGTCGTCTCCTACACCCCCACAGTCCTGGTCAAGACCGTCGTAGTGCGGGTCGTCGGCGCCGTCGTAGATGTCTGCTGCAGTAAGACCAAAGAACATAAGTACTTCGATATTACCGAGCCCTTCGGCATCGATCGCGGTCGCCAACAATGGCTCGAGAGGCAACTCATCGTTTTCTTCATCGTCGAAGCAATCGGGACCCAAGGTTCCCGTCTCATCCGGCCACAGGCTGGTACGCTGACCGTCTTGGTCTTGGTCAAAATCGTCATCGCCCAAGCAGTCTTGGTCCACGCCATCGTAGAACGCCTCGAGGATGTCGCCTGAGGAGTTGATGTCTTCACCGAGAACCATCTCTCCGTAGAGATTCTCGATGCCGTCCGGATCGTCCACGCAGTCTCCACCCGGCAGGGCTACCCAGCCATCCAGGGGCACCGTCTCTTGGCCTTCGTGTTCATCTGCAACATAGCCATCGCCGTCGGCATCGTGATCGTCGTCACCGCCACAGTCTTGGTCCACGCCGTCGTACCAGACGTCTCCGGCATCGGGGTGGATGTCTGCACCGGAAATGGAACCATCTCCTGGCCCATCCAGTCCATCCCAGCAGTCACCGGGCGGCAAGAATCCGGACCCCTCGACCCCTTCGGTACCAAGGCCTACGTGCTCCGCACGGATGAACCCATCGGCATCCGCGTCATAGTCGTCGTCTCCGGCACAATTCTGATCAAACCCGTCGTACCAAGTCTCGGTGGCACCGGGGAAGATATCGCTGCCTTTTAGGTCGGTTCCAGGAGGAGACTCGTCTTTGTCCCAGCAGTCTCCCTCTGCAGCAGAAACGCCATCGCCGTCACCATCGGTAAAGGTCCACTTACTGCCACAAGCCACCAACATTGGAAACAAAAATAGAACGGCACGTGTAGCAATCATTGAGCGTAGATCTCCCCTTACTGGGTGCAGCGTAGCTGGCTGGAGGCATGGACTGCAACTGGCTTTGCTTGACGAGGTTGCCGGCTGGAATACTACTGGGCACCAACGGCCCACAAACAACCCCGCTTAAACACGATGATTAACGTCCACCAACTCAGTAAATCTTATGGCGATATTCGTGCGATCGAAGGCATCGACTTCGAGGTTTCAGCTGGCGAAGTTGTCGGACTTCTCGGGCCCAACGGGGCCGGAAAAACAACGACCATGCGTATACTGTGCGGGTGTATTGGGGCTTCAGCTGGAGAGGTCACAATCGATGGACAGAATGTGAGCGATGCACCCAAATGGGTCAAAGCACAGATAGGCTACCTCCCCGAACAGCCGCCCCTTTACGAGACCATGGTGGTGCGGGATTATATCGAGTTTGCTGCCACCATAAAGGGGGTTTCCGACCCCGTTGCCGCGGCGCAGAAAGCGATCCTTCAAGTCGGCCTTCAAGCGGATGTGGGGGGTCGGCCCGCAGCCGATAGAATTATCGGTCACCTCTCGAAAGGGTACAAGCAACGCGTAGGCTTGGCCCAAGCCCTCGTGCACAACCCCCGAGTGCTGGTTCTGGATGAACCCACAAGTGGACTGGATCCCGCACAGCGCAAGGAGATTCGGGACCTGCTTGTCGACCTCGCTCACAGCGGCAGCCGAACCGTCATTCTATCCACCCACGTTCTGACCGAGATTGAGGCCATCTGTGACCGGGTGGTCATCATCAACAATGGCAAGGTCGTCGCCCAGGACACCATCGACAACCTGCGAATGAGCGGCGGGCGGGTCCGCCTACAAGTAGAGCGAGACCCAGACCAACTTATCGAGGCCCTTTCCCAGCTGGAGACCGTCGAGACCACCGAAGCCCAAGACCACGGCGTAATAATCGTCTCCACTTCAAATGACTCCCGAGCCCTTATCGCCGAAGCCGCCGCCCCATTCGGCCTGTTGTCCATTCACCAGGAAGAAGGCCTCGAGGAGATCTATCTGCGCCTGACCGGGAGCCCGGAATGAGGGCAGTATTGGCCATCGCGAAGCGAGAACTGGGCGGGTTCTTTTCCACGCCGATGGGGTGGCTCTGCCTGGTTGGGTTTGTAGTCATATCGGGATTCTTCTTCGCGCTGATGACCTCAGAATTTTCTGTACAAGCTACCCAGGCCGCGTTCAATCCATACTTGGATGACCAGGTGAGCCTCAACGAGTGGTTGATTCAACCGTTCTTTGCCAACACATCCGTCATTCTGCTGATGATCAGCCCCGCTATTTCCATGCGCTTGCTGGCGGAAGACCGCAGACAACGCTCCATCGAACTGCTTCTGTCCTCGCCCATCTCCAGCGGACAGATCGTCCTCGGAAAGTACCTCGGCGCAATGGGCTTCGTGACCGCCATGCTGACAACGACCCTTCCACTGATGGGCCTTCTGTACTGGTGGGGCACGCCAGATACCGGTGTGGTGATGAGTTGTTACGCGGCCACTTGGCTAATGGCAGCATCCTTCATCGCGGTAGGACTGCTGACCAGTGCGATGACCGAGAACCAAATTGTGGCCCTCATTTTGGGCTTTGGATTGCTCTTGGTCCTGTGGCTGTTGACCATGGCCAACACCATCATCGATGGGCCTGTGGGAGAGGTGCTCTCCGGTATCTCCATGCTGTCCCACTTAGACCAACTGATGAAGGGCCTCCTGCATAGCAGCGATATCTTCTATTTTGTGAGCTTCATCGCCTTCTTTCTGTTCGCGACCACCCAAAGGGTAGAGGCTTACCGATGGCGCTAAGGTCCGCTGTACGCATACTGGGTGGACTCGGTGGACTGGGGCTTGTGGGCTTTTCCGTCATGTCCAGCCAGCTGGTCGAGCTGGAGCCATGGCTGTTGGCCACAGGTAGCGTCAGCTTCGGGCTCACCCTGTTGTGGATGTGGATGGACAGACACGAGATTGATCGTGCCTTGCGTTCCCGCACCGCACAACAATCCACGGGTGCCCTCGTCCTGACCGCATTGGCCGCAGCAATGGCCGTCGGTGCCAACATCGCCGTGCAGAAACACGACATGCGCTGGGACGTCACATCGAACGATCGGTACGCCACTTCCGCCCAGACCCTGGCGGTCCTGAGCGCCCTCGAGACTCCAATTAAGGTGCGCGCTTTCTTCGCTGCTGACTCGCTCGAGAAGATTGCTTTTGAAGACCTGCTCCTCAGTTACACACAACACACCGACCAGATTGAGTGGTCGGTACACGACCCGGTGCGGGAACCGGCGCTGGCGGACCAATACCAAATAGAGTCACCCAGCGGAACCGTCATACTGACCGCAGGCGAACAAAGTCAACGACTGGAAACGGACTTTGGAGAGGAGGCTCTCACCAACGCTGTAATCCGGGTGACAACCAGCGTGGAACACACCATATGTGCCACAACTGGTCACGGGGAGATCGATCCCGATGACGACCAGAACCCCGCATCCATATCAACCTTGGTGACCAAGCTCGAGCGTCAAAACTACGCCTTCAGGAAGGTCAACTTACACCGCGCGGGATCCGTTCCCAAGGACTGCGACCTCCTGCTTTTGGCCGACCCAAGGACCAACTTCACACAGCCCGAGACCACAGCCCTTCAGGCCTACATTGAGGGCGGCGGACAGTCCATCGTCATGCTCGACCCAGGCCACGCTTCTGGCCTGGCGGCCGACCTGGCCCAGTTTGGCGTGGACGTGGGCGACAACCTGGTATTCGAGAACCATCCACAGTTTCAGCTGATGGGCGGGGATGCCTCTTACTTGGTGGTGGCCGAAAATCAGATGACGGACCACCCCATCACCCAGCCCATACAAGGCATGGTCCTTCTCAGGGTGGCACGCACCGTCCAGGCCACCCAGCCACCTGTGGCCGGCTACGATGTCGGCGAACTCTTTGTGACCAGTGATTACGCCTACGCAGAGACCACACTGGATGGCAGCTCAATGCCCACCCCAGACCCAGAAGATCCGGCGGGTAGGCTGGGCCTCGCTGCAGTATCGATTGCCGACTCTGGTGGTCGCTTGGTGGTCTTTGGAGACTCGGACTTTGCGAGCAACGAGCTGTTGGACCAAGCGAGCAATTTTGACCTCTTGCCCAACACCATTGCCTGGTTGGTGGGCGAGGAAGAACAGGTGAGTATCCGACCCAACCCAGCAGCACAGGGCAGCTTCACCATGAACAGCATGCAGGGCATCCTGATGTGGCTCATCAGCGTGTTGTTCCTGCCCGCATTCGCGGTGGGTGGCGCGGTGTCCACTTGGCTTGTGCGGCGAAAACTCTGAACCGCCCTGAGACGGCCCGGAGTGTTCCGTTCTAGGCCAACACCTTGCCGAGCTTCATCCCGATCTGCATATCGGACACTTTGAGTTTGCCGGTGGCAAAAAGCATCATCGCTGAGTTCGGGTTGGTCAGAACTTTCTCAAAGGTATCTGCAGAGCAAGTGACGGTGCAGTCGGAATTGTCATCCGGGCCTTCACTGACGGAGCCTGGGGCATCCTTGAGATTGACGGTCCAGCTTCCTGCACCATCAATATCGAACACGATCACAGCCTTCATTTCATCCACAAGCTCAGGCTTGCCTTCAATTTTATTGGGAAGGTATTCAGCGAAAAATCCTTGGGTCTTGGACACGTCCACTCCAGGTTCGGGGTTGTGTAATATGCGTATGGAGCCTCAGCCTTGTCCGCAAGGGCTCAGGCCAGCAGCCCGAGTGCTTCGTCCGTCTTGTGAAGGGTTCGGGCGGCCACCCGAAACGAACCCATCTTCCGTTTTCCCCACCCATGCCAATCACTTCCACCAGTGATCCCCATGCCATGCTGATGTGCCAGTGTCGCCAAGCGGTTCCTGCCCGTCTTGACCGGCCGATGGGACTCAAGCGCATCGAGTCCCGCTTCGGAAAATTCCGCAGTCCAGTCTGCCGCCAATGCGGCCGGAGGGTGCGCCCACGAAGTCCAGCCTCCCGCAGCCTTCGCCACTTGGAGCGCCTCCAGAAACGAGAGATTCAGTGCGGGAATTACGGTTGAACTGTGTCCTACATGATCGTTAAAAGCGGATCGAAGATTCGGGCTAATGCCATTGGAAACCACCGCCCGTGCAAGATGCAGTCGGGTCAAGGTCCGCCGACCAGCATGGGCCTCAGCACCCGCTTGAACTTCGGACATGCCAAGCGCTTGTGTGCAGGCATCAAACCAAGAGGCCCGCCAACGCGCACGCGCCCGACACCACTCCGCGAAATCGGCCGGCATCGCCTCGGGGAAGTAGACCAACAAGTGCAGTTCCCGCTCCTTGTGCATCGTCGAGAGCTCAACCCCAGCGATCAGGCGGATGGTGTGATCCCCGTAGGTACGCTCACCGTGTCCCAACACAGGCGGCAGGTCATGATCGGTGATGGCCAGGGCTGACAATCCCGCACTCGCAGCGCAACGAGCCAACTCCTCGGCATGGACCAAGCCATCCGAAGCCAGACTATGACAGTGAAGGTCAACTTTCGGCCCCAGATCAACCCCGCGTCGGCGACTCATCGGGCTGCATTCGCCTGGGAATCCAGATCGTCCAAGAGACGAATGTGGGTCTCCACGATTCCGCGCATCTCGCCCAAAAGCCCAGCTTTCTGCGAGCGAAGTCTCACCAACTCGCCCTGGATGTCCTTCCGCTCGTCGGCTGCAGCCATGAGGATTTTCTCAGCCTCCAGTCGGGCCTCACCCAACACCACGTCGCTCTCACGCCTGGCGGTTCGCTGCATTTCTTCCTTGACCTGACGGGCAAGGTGCAGGGTCTCCTTGACCTCGTGCTCCTCTGACCGAAGCTCAGCAATCTCAGCCTCAAATCGAGCAATCTGCTCCCGAAGACGTTGGTTTTCCTTCAGCAAGTCCTCCATGGTTTCCCGAGTTTCCTCAAGAAAACCCCGAACATCGTCTGGGTCATAGCCCCGACGATTGGCTGTAAATTGCTTTTGAATGATATCCAGAGGCGTGACGCGCATGGCTAATTGTCCTCGTTCAATGCTGCTCTAAAGTCGGTTCACCAACCCGGTAACCGTCCGTTGCTTCTTGTACCGCTATCGCAGGAGAACCCACCCAGGCTACTTTCGGGTGCGCTGCGAGGACCCACGACTCCAAAGTTTCCATCGGCGTTGGCTGTGCTCTCGACCGAAGGACCATCTCATCCAGGTCCGCAATCCCGTTCTCGCTGGCGAGCAGCGCGACAATCTTATCGGGTACATAGACCCGATACTTTCCGTCGCCGGTGGCCCACTGCCCTCGATCTGAACGGATGTTGTTGTGGACCACAGCTGGACCATCTGGAGTCACCGACACAATGTCTATGACGGCAAGATCATCCGCATCAAACGTGATCTCCCACCCATCTTCGGCCAAAACAAACTGTGCCTCGACGGGCACGTTGGGAACCACAGCCTGGGGGCCCAACACCGTGGCGCCCATCCCGATGGCACCCAAGGCCACCAGCCCAGCGCCAATCCACCACCGAACCGGGCTCGGCGGTACCGGCCTCGGCGGAGGGAGCTCACCGAGAGAATCAATTTCTGACCAAGGACGAGCCCGGGCCGCCTCGATGGCATCCACGGCAACCGGTCCCAGTAAAACTGCACCCGACCAACGGCCAGGTCCGCGCACCACAGCCCCTCGAACGTGATGACGGGGCAGAATGCCACCCGAAACCAGCGCCTTAAGGCCCGGGCCAGCGGCAACCAATTCCGTCTCACTCATTAGCCATACCTCTGGCCCGGCCTGCACAGCACGTGACCCGAGTACCTTGGAGACCTTCTTTCGACATCGGCGAGCATCAGGGTGCAATACGACCGCCCCGACCGCAGACTCTTGGTTGGCCTGCGCATCGGCAGATGGGGGCACCATATCCGAAGGAGCGACAACGCCGCCCCGAATCATCCGAACGGCACGACTGCACCGAGGGCAGGCGTCCACGTGGGCCCGATGGTGGTCCGAAAGAATGTCCATCGGAGGAGCACAGCCCGGCTCGGCAGTGTTGGCGATGCGGTTCAGCAGTTGATCAATTTTCGAATCCGGCCAGCCTTGGGCAGATACTCCCGCCCGATCTGCCATGTCACGAACCATCTCTCTTAGGGAGTTCTGGGCCATGGCGAGTGCCGCACCACCGATGGCCGCCGTTCTCTCCACTTGGCTTATCGACATTCCATCGCCGTAGTGCAAGCGAAACACGGCGTCGCCCACGGGGTCCAAGGCAGCCACAAGGCCCGTCCGCCAGCCCTCATGGACCATCGTCAGGTCATCGGTAGTCTCACCAATTCGTCGCACTGATTCGCCAGCGACACGGGCCAAGAACTCGACTGTGAGTGGACCCGAACGCTGTTCGGCTTCATCCGGATCCGTTCCCGAGGGAAGGCTGAGCAACACATGGTCTCGGGCATCGGCAAGGGTGGCCGGGCGGACACGAATGCCCGCCATAAATAAAGTCCAGGCCACACGCACCGTTACCGCCGCCCAAACAGTGGGCGTACAAGCTTGCGAGAGGCTGCGTGGGGCGCCTGGGGTCATGAAGTGTCGTGGGCGAGGGATGTGGGACACACGCGAACGGTGTGACGCCTAAGAGTGTCCATGGTAACGCGTGGATACTCAACCGCCCTCAAAGGAACCCATGAACGGGCCACTGAACGGCCGTCAGGCTGCAGCGATCTCTTGATCGACGTGGAGCCCAGCGAGAATCATCTCGTTAATCATGGCCGCAGCGATGACCTCTGCCAAATCTTCGTCGCCGTACTCTTTGACAAGTTCGGTGTAGAACACTTCGATGAAGTCGCCCAATGTTGTGTACTGAGTCTGCATGGTAGTTCTCCGTATGGTGTGCGCCATTAATGGTGCACAAAGCGTGCCGTTACAAGACCCAGCACCGCAGTTCCATTCCTTGTTTCAGAGATGTCACACGTAAAGTTTTCTATACGCGAATGTATAGGATTTTTTACGAACCCTGATGGGCGACTGCTGCGACCCATATATGGGATGCACCACAGCGTTTAAGGACCCGTGCAGCAGCATCAATTGTAGCCCCTGTGGTGACCACATCGTCCACCAGTAGAATCCGCTCGCCATCCAAGGTGCCGCGGACGGAAAAGGTAGAGATCGGTAACTTTCGGCGCTCAGCACCACTTTTCCCAACCTGCCTCTGTCCCCAACGTCGCTTCAGGTGGTCGGAACAGACGATTCCGGTCTCAGCTGCAACCCCCAACCCAATTCGGTGCCCCTGATCGAAGCCCCGCACCACACGGCGGAGCATGGGAATCGAGATGGGCACCACCAGGTCCACATCGACCCAAGATGAGATGCTCTGTCCCAGCCACAGACCGAGCTGGTCCACCAACTGCAGATTCTTGTTGTACTTGGCTTCCCGAATCAACTGGCCCAGGATTCCCTGGTATGGGCCCAAGGCGACTCCCTTTACGATCGAAGGTGGTGCAGCAAAATGCACAAGCTGGGTCCCCACCAAAGCAGAACATGGGCCACAGACGGGACCCTCCTGTGAGCTCACAAGATCTCCACAAAGCACGCAAGACGACGGCAGCAGCCCATCAGACAAGTGATTCAACCAGTTCATGCTGAGAGATGTAGACCCATCCCTGAACTGCACAACTGCCGGCCTACCGTCACCCCCGTCAGCGGATTCGGTGGCCAAGCTGGGCCTTGAGCGCATCCAGCCTTGCTTGGACATCTTCGGTGCTCATGTCCTGGTATCGCTCGGGCAGCATTCTACGAGACGAAGATTCGAAGACTGCGAGCAGTTCCATGTACGCCAGCATGCGGGTGTCTCGACTCGGGATCACATCCGACGTAGCGGCATCCAGATCCGCTTCAGTTACCTCTAAACGACCTGCATCGTCGGCAACACCACCCGCCGCGAGCATTACCAACTCCAGTTCCGCGCTGGAATAGCCAGCGGTGTGCTCGGCCACTGGAGTGAGGGGGCACCCGTCTTCAAGATCAATCCCATTCTTTCGCGCAGAGGCCCTCAATATCGCTTCCCTCGTACCCAGATCTTCTGGAAAAAAGAACGGTATCTTCAGGTCGAAGCGCCCGGGGCGTTTCAGGTCGGCATCCAACTTGTCGGGCCGGTTTGTCATCATCAACATGACCACCCGACCCCGATGGCTGGTGTCACTCATGAACTCTTTCAGTCTGGCTATGACCCGACTGCTGGTGCCACCATCCCCACCCGAGTCAGAACCCATAGAACGGTCCGCCTCATCGATGATCAGAAGCACATGACCGAGACCCTCGACCACATCGAGAATCTTTTCCAGGTTGCCTTCGGTTGAACCCACCCACCGCTCCCTGAAATTCTTAAATTTCAGACAGGTGAGCCCGCTCTCCGCGGCAAAGGCCTCCGCTACATAAGTCTTACCAGTACCCATCGGGCCCACAAAAAGAATGCCCATGGGGACCCGCTTGGCGTTCCCCTTCTTGATCGCTCCCGCGACATGCATCAGATCCTTCTTGAGGCCATCGAGTCCTCCCACATGGCTAAAGTCATGTCCTGGGTCAACAAACTCAACCAAACCGTGGCACTCCCGTTCAATGATTTCCTTCTTCCGGATCGACACTGTACGAAACCGAATTGACTCGCCGGACTGCCTGGACCGCCGAAACAAGCTCTGCACCTGGATCAGCGACAGACCCGCGGTGATCTTGGCCAAGGTGCCATCATCCATCTCTGTGTCCACGCCGCCCTTGTCCTCGCCGGCGATGTACGCACCACGGGCACCCTCATCGGGAAGTGGTATGCGGAGGGTCGCCAACTGTGCACTGCCGACGACTCGCCGATGAACGTCGGATAAGTGCTCGGTTACGAGAACGACCAAATTGTCACTCGAGAGCAAGCCAGGGTCACTGCCCAACCGCTGCATTGAGACCAAGTTCGATTTTTCCCGGTCCGACATATACGAGAGTTCGCTCATTGGAACGATGGTCTCGAAGAAGTCGATCACAACCGCCACTCGTTGAGACGGATCGGTGACCAACTGCTCCAGCAATGGCAACACCTCACCCGGTGCATTGGGAAATTCGTCAATGGGACCCAGTCCGTTCATTGCCCGACGGGCGTTCACCGCCATCAAACACTTGGACTTCATTCCCTTGGCTGCGAACCGAATCCCTTGCGACACATTGTAGGTGAGCACAATCTCTTTGGACCGAGATAAAAACCGCTGTAAGTACGGCACCAGGCCCAAATATTCCGAGGCGTCATTGTCCTCAAAAGGGAACAAGTCGCGGGTATTCCCGTGGAGCAAGAACATGCTGGACTCGCCAGCAAGATAGCGGCGGCCCAACTCTTCTGACCAGGCCGGACTCACCTACCCACCGCCCAAGAGCACCGGAATCATTCCCACACCTTTCTCCAAGGGGGCCATAGCTTTGCCGAGCACCGTTCCCGGCGCCGCATTCTCGCCGACCTCGGCGTGACCCGATGTTCCACTGGCGACCAGTAAGTCTCCAACCTTGACTGGGTACTGACTGGCATCAACCCGAGCCACAACCACGCCGGTAACAGCCACAACCACGAACCCGGTCCGGACCTCCCCCCCAAGTTGAACGCCTGGCTGGTCGGTCACCACACCCAAGATTCGAGGATCGGCCAGCTTACGCACCCGAACAACACGCTCTCCTGCGTCATTCACACGCACCACATCGCCCGACGTCAGCACACTGGTGGCTCGAAACAATTGAGCCACCCCGCCACTGGTCTGGGCCACTACTGTGTCGGCTCGGATGGACCCATGAACGTCCACACCTTTGCCCGATGCTTTGTTACCGATCACCACCTCGGCTCCTCCACGAACGTTTAAATGCAGCGCACCGTCCCTCCGGGCAGACGCCTGGCGCCCCTCGATGGTCCGCACCTGAATTCCCCGAGTCGCTGAGTCGACGGTGAATTCACCCCGCAACTCAAATGAGTCTGCGAGCATTTTCGAGGCCTTCACCACCTTGGATGCCTCGAGGGTGCTCACCGTCGCACCCCGGCACGTCAAGCCACCGTTGAGTAAATCCACCCCACCCCGCTTGATGGTCAGACCACCGGTCATCACATCGCCGCTGCGCTTGACCATACCCATTCTCTCTGGGTCGATGATGGGCTTGTTGTCCTTGGTCAAGAGGGCAGACACCTGCTCCGTCAAGGACTCGAGCTGACTTGACGCCTCGTCAATTTGGCTTCTGAGGACTTCGAGACGAAGCTGGTTTGGTGCGGATTTTTCCCGCTCCTTCAGGTGTCGAATAAGCTCGGGTGCACGGCCTTCAAGCCGGTCCATCCTTTCGTTCAAATCGATCACATCGCCGTCGGCACCGATAAGTTCGTACAGTTCGTCTTCGACGCGCTCGAGACGCCCGCCTTCGTTGTCCACTGTGGCCAGGCGATCCGTGACGGATTCAACTCGTCGAACAATCGCGGCAATCTCAACACCGGACTCAATGGAGGTCAATCGAGAATTCACACTGGACAGATTTTCCGTCATTCGATTAAAGCGCGTCTGAAAGGTCTCTGCTTTGGGAGATGAAGACGTGATCTCGGCGAGACCGCCCTGCAGGTCCTCTATTTTCTGGTTGATGCGGTCGATGGAGGCATACAGGCGGGTATCCTGACCCACCACTGGGGACCGCGACCCATTCTCATCATCCAGCGTGCCGGAGCGAACGACCCGGACACTCATCCACCGCACGCCCCGACCGAACACCTTGCCGTCCACGGGCTGGGTTCGACCCAAGACAACCCGATAGAATCCGCCTGGAGCAACCTCTACCGACTCCAGCACCTCTTCCCAATGAACCTTGTCCCGTTTGCTGTCGCGTGCCTGCCCGTGAAGCTGGAATTGCAGACAATACGACCCCGGGTTCGCCGGCCGCTTGTCGGCCCGCGAAAGACGCCCCTGGAACTCGAACAGTCCTTGCATCGCTTCCCCATCCTTCGGTCACACCCCATGGGACCTCGGGAAGAAAGGCTACAAACCGCCAGAAGACCCTGTCAAAACCTGCGACTGCATTGACCCCAAAACAGCGACCAGAATCCGTTCACTCCGCCACACTTTCCAAGGTTGACTCTGGGCTCTTTTCAACTGAAGCCGCCAACCACTTTGCCGCGATTAACATCGAGACGGCATCCGGTTCGCCACCTGGGTTGGGTGGCTCCGGCGACACAGCACCCGGACCCGAGCCCGCCAACAATGCCTCCACAGCACCCCACCGAACGGCAGGCGCCTCATCACGAGCGCTGGCTTGCAAGCGTCTGATCAGTTCGCGGGGCAATGGTCGTTCTTTCGCAGTCATGGCAAGACACTGCGCGGCCCAAGCCCTGGTGTCTCGATCCGGCGAGTCCAATGCCCCGGAAACAAACTCAAGGGACGTTTTCCCGGACACCACCAAACCAATTTTCGCATGCTCGGCCACGGCTTCGTTACCATCACTTGCCACCCGCTCAAGCCAACTCTCCGCCACCGAACTGCCCAACCGCACCATGGCTTCAACCGCCTCAATGCGGAGTTCCTCACCAAGTTCATCGGTCAAAAGTGCCGCCACAGCTTGAACACCTTGGTCGCTTCCAAGCGCTACGGCCGCCATGGCCATCGGCAGGCGCACAGGCTCCTCGGCCATTGCTGAGCCGCGAGAGAGTGCATCCCCCACACCCTCTAAATCCGAACGAACCAACAGCTCCAACACATCAGACTCAGCCGACATGGTGCCCTCTGACAAGTCGCTCAGCAACTCCTCGAGCCCCGCCCCGTCACCCCCAATAGCAAGCGCCAATGCCCGATGTTCACCGGAGACGACACTCTGTGAGTGACCCAACCACACAGCAGCAAGCGCATCCGTCGTTGGGTGGAGGGTGAGCGTGATCCCAGCCTCGGATGCTGCCCGAGCTGAAACACGCTGCACATGGGAGCTGGGGTCAGCCAATACCCAGCCACTCAATACCGACGCTGACGGATGAGTAGACCCAAGCCAAGCGGATGCGGCCACGGCTCTAACCGAAGAGTCTGGGCTCTCTGTGCCCGCCCGAAGGATCGCCAGCGCCTGAGATTCAGTCCAGACATATTCTTGGCCTGAGCCTTGCCTCCCGGGTGTCACAGGATGCACCGTGGCACACCCGAACCAGGGAAGTGCCATCATCAAAATAGGCCAACCACCCGTCATTTTCCCTTCAACTGCTCCAACAGTCCCCTGGAGCGTGTGTCATCCGGCATAAAGACCAACACTTCCATGAGTGCCACACGTGCCTCCTCTACGCTGGCCCGACCGCGCACTGCGTTCTTGGCCAAGCGTACAGCCTTCGATTGACGGGCCTTTTTCTCGGACTGGGAAAGGCCCTGCAATACGATTCCAGCGCGGAGGGTGTCCAGGGCCAGGTATTCACAAGACACATGGGCCATACGCTCAGCCTCTGGATGACCAGGGGCCAATTTTAGAGCCATGTAGTACTGGGAGGCTGCAATCAGGAATTGCCCTTCGTCAAAAGCGGAGGACCCCACATCTAAATGGTTGGCAAACGCAACTGCTGATTCCGATGGAACCCCCACTACGGGCAGCGAGAACGCGTCGCCACCGTTCTTCATCTGGGGCTCGATGACAAACATCACCAACAGGCCACCGAGGATCATCATGGCCACCACCATGAAGCTGGCCAGTGCGGCAAACATGACGACTCGAGAGCCCTGGACGGGTGGAGGCGGCGGCGAGCGTTCTGTCGCTGGGTCTGGCAAAGGAATCCGACGCTCCCCCTGAGCCACACGAGCCATCTCAGCAAGGTTGTCAGATGGCGGCATGGTCGGTGGCTCTGGATGCGGACTGGTCAACACCTCAAACCGGAATTCTGTGCTGCCAACGCGAATGCGATCGCCGTTGCGAAGACACTGCTCGCGGACTCGAAGACCATTCACAAAGGTGCCGTTTCCGCTGCCGTGATCCCGAAGCCAGATGGATCCTCCAACCGGCTCCAACAGAGCATGATTGCGACTGGCTGCGGGGTCAAATAAAATCACATCCCGGGCTTCCGAGCGACCGATCGACAAACCGGTTCCGCGAATGGAATAGCTCGGGGCCAAGCGCTGCCCTTGCAGGGTCACCAGGGTGCCTCGGTGGTTGGTCTCGTCCTCGAAGGGTGAGTGTACAGGCGGCGCCACCACCGGCACCTCCGCCGTGTCGTCGTCGTCTACGTCCTCCAGATCGCTTGTGAGGCCATCGTCGAATTCCGCACCCTGTTCGGCCATGACAAACTTCAACAGGAAGGGGTCGATCACCACTTCGTCCCCGTTCTGCACCGGCTGACGATTGATCCGATTGCCATCAAAATAGGTACCGTTCCCACTTCCCAGGTCTTCGACAAACACACCGTTTACATTGACCACCAATCGAGCGTGCCGACGACTGACCCCGATGTCGGCCAAGACCAGATCGTTGTCTTCAGCCCGACCAAAATGAACAACACCCAGCCCAAACGCAACGCGTCGTTCTTGGTAGCCCTCTCGTTTCACCACCACATCTATCTGCCGTTTGTTCAAGCAGACCTCAACCAAGCCAAGACCACTGCAACCAATAGAAGAACCCCGGCACAGATCGCTGCGATGGCTCTCTTGCCCAGCCCCGGGCTGGCGATGGTCTGAATGCTGCCGGTGAGAGACAGGTCTGGCACCGCAAGGTCCAACTCCAGTGTAAAGGCATGTTCCCCAATCAACATCTCATCGCCGGGACTGAACTGCTTGTGCCGCACCACTCGATTGCCGTTGAGGAATACACCATTTCGGCTGCCTGCGTCCTGCACCCAAATCGCCGCGTTGTGAAAAACCAAGCGTGCATGAAAACGCGAAACGTTGGGATCATCGAGAATAACGGTGCATTCAGGGTCACGTCCCAGCGTGACTCCGTCGGTACCCACAGGATACCGCGCGCCCTCGAGGAGGCCCTTGGTAGCAACAAGCACAGGGCTGCGATCCATCTTGTGCTCCCCTTGGCAAGTAGAACTAGGCGCGTTTGATCTTATACACCACCCCACCTATGGGACACCATTCCCAAGCGCGGTATTTACTGTGCGTTGACACTCAAATCGTGGCCCTGATACCTTAGTAAAGCTTTCGAAGCTTCCAATTCTCACCTTTTACGCACAGGTTTCCACCGCTGTGCGGAGCGCAACATGTCGGATCAAGTCAGTACCCAACTTCAGCGCATTCAAAATGAACTAGGCGAGATCGTCGACGCGAGAATCCAAGCACTCGAGTCCGTCTTGCAGAATGCCGAGAAAATGACACGGCGCCTCATCAAGGCCGAAATGGAACTCGAGCACCTCAACAACAATGAGTCCGAGCTCTCCGTTCAAGCCGGAAATCTCGAGAACCAGGTCACCACGGCCAGAGCCAGAAACTACGAGATCGAAACCAGCCACAAAAAACTAGTCGAGGAGCGGGAACAGCTTCGTTCGAGGCAAGAGCAACTGTTCTCGGAGTCCTCCACCCTGAGAGGACAGGTCGAAGAAATACGCCAACAAGTGGGTGAAGTAGAGGACGAAGCCAACACGCTTCGCACCGAG
Source organism: uncultured bacterium (assembly GCA_963932775.1). Classification (GTDB taxonomy): domain Bacteria; phylum Myxococcota_A; class UBA796; order UBA796; family UBA796; genus UBA796. The sequence goes on along the minus strand of CAWVVG010000005.1, from coordinate 7,629 downwards.
AACACCAATCTGCGTACCAAAGCAAAAGCCCTACAAGAGAACCTGACCCGAATGCGCCAGCTCCGCGATGAACTGATGAGCAGCATCAGTGGCCTCACCCAGCAGATGAGCGGACTTGCCGGAAGCGAGCCAGAATAGGCCATGTCGGACACCTTACGCGAAGCCGAGAACCTTCTGAAGACCATCGTGTCGTCAAACGCACGCCTGTCATCTTTGCGCGGCACACCTGAGCACCCAGCGGAGACCACCGACCTCGTCGAAACCGTTCCCGAGACGCCGAAGACCCAAGAAGACACCACGACGGCGCCCGGCAATGAACGTGTCGACACCATCGCCCACGAGCCCCCGTCGGAGACCCGTACAGAGGACTCCGAAGACCCGTGGGCCCTTGGAGTCAACATCGATCGCCGCCCGGCCCCGACCACTGAAGTGCCGAGCGCAGAAGGATCCGCTGAACCCACGTTCGACGACCGCGACTTCTCTTTCCTGGACTTGATTCCGTCCGATACCAGGGCCACCGAAGCGAGTGAACCCGAAAGCGCCAGCGAACCCCTCGACATACCGCCACCGGTACGTGCCAAGCCCGTCATGCCTCTGCCCCTTGGCCTTGCGGCGGGCGCTCCCACAACTACACCCGCTTCACAGAACGCGCAGACGCCCCGCACCGAGCCCTCGGCGCCCCGTCCAGAGCCTTCGCCCCAAAGAACACCCGTCCACCAAGATCCCTCACCTTACGACCTCTCTGCACCGCGGGCAGTCACCCCCCGGATCCTAGATCCCGATCGTGAGCGACTGGAAGTCGAGGTCTACGGAGAGACGGAACCCGAAGGCGATCTGCCCGAACAGCCCCCGCCCGACGCCCCACGCTTGACCGAAGCCGACCCTACGCAAGAAAACCACCGCAACCCCACGCCAGTCACCCCCCAAGAGCACCCTGAAGAGGCCATTTTTGATGCACTAACCCAGGCCAAGGACTCCATCGGCCGGGGCGATTTGGCCAATGCACATGTACATCTCACCGATGTGCTCGATTGGGAACCTGCCCACGTTGAGGCAAGACTCACACGAGGGCGCTGCAGCCGAGACATCGGCGACCCCATCGCCGCGATGAGTGACTTTGAGAAAGCGATCCAAGTCGCCCCGTTCTCGCCTGAGGCCCACGTTGAAATGGGCGACCTATTCTTCGCCCGAAAGGACTATGGCAGAGCAATTCAGCACTATACAGATGCCATAGAGCGAGACCCCAACCACCCAATGGCTTTGGTTCGTCGCGGCATGTGCCACCACTACCGACAGCATCCAGCAGATGCACTCGATGACCTCAGGTCAGCCCAGATCGCAGCACCGGACATGCCCAATATTGACCGATACATCCGCATGGTCTCCACACCAAAACGTCGCTGACGAACGTCAGGTGCGAATAATTGTTCGCACCTGAGAATCTTAGATGCGTAGACCAGGTGTCGGATCGACCCATCCTTCACGGCCTATTCGGCCGACGCAGACGAAGTCATGAAGTTGGCATGAACCTTGCTTTACCAAAAGCACACAATGGCCCCCACCAGGAAATCGACATGACATACGAACATTCTGAAGAGTTGTACTTGAACCGCAACAAGTCAGTAGCAAAAAGTTTCTACCGCCAACTCAAAGGCGAAGGCTTCACTCACCAACAGATCATCGAACTGAGCACCACATTGTTGGACCTCGTGACCGAAGATCTCCGCGAGGAAGTCCACCCCTCCTGATTCCGAATCTTTCGGAATACAAACGAGTGCACCGACCCAACTGGGTCGGTGCACTCGTTTGTATTAGGAGCATTCATGCCCATCAGTACCGCCGCCCAAACTGCCCACGACACAGCTGAGCGTCGTCATGAACCTGGATATATGGATCCCTCCAACGGGTTGTTGGTCCTCACCGGATCCTATTTGCGAGAGCGCGGACATTGCTGCGGAGCGGGCTGCCGACATTGTCCCTACTCTCCTTCAGAGCAAAAACTGGCGGGAAGGCCAACTGATCCTGCGGCGATCGAGTGACATCGATCGGTTTTTGGCCATCTGAATCCTTGACAGCGTCCATCTAAGAACGTAGACAGGCGGGTCAACGAACTTGGGGAACCGGGTCACTCGGCCTTCACCCCCAAATCTATTTACGAGTTTAACCTCGGGCTCCACCGGAGGAAGCATGTACGCAGTTATCGCACATTCGGGTCAACAGTTCCGCCTTGAAGAGGGCCAGGTATTGGTTCTCGATCGCATCAACGCCGAAGCAGGCAGCAGCATCGATATCGACGATGTGCTCCTCATTGGCGGAGACAAAGTTAAGGTGGGAAACCCTACAGTTAAGGGCGCCAAGGTCACCTTGGAAGTTCTCGGCGACGAGTTGGGTGACAAACGAAGCACCTTTAAGTATCGTCCAACCCGACGTAGCCGTGTTCGCAAGGCCCAGCGCCCTGCATTCACCCGCGTCAAAGTCACCAAAATCAAGGCTTAGGGAACTAAAAATGGCACATAAGAAAGGTCAAGGAAGCACCAGAAACGGTCGTGACTCAAGCGCTCAATACCGAGGCGTAAAGCGCGGTGATGGACAACTAGTCAGGGCTGGCAACATCATTGTTCGCCAACTCGGAACCCGTTTCCACCCAGGAGAGGGCGTAGGCGTAGGACGCGACTGGACGATCTTCGCCACGGTCGACGGACATGTCCGATACCACAAGCGGAACAACCGTAAATTGATCAGTGTGATCGCAGCCGAAGCGCAGGCTTAAGCCTTCAGTTCACCGCCAACAGGTGGATTAGACAATGCGGTTCATCGACGAGGCGAAAATTATTGTCACCAGCGGTGCTGGTGGGAACGGATGTCGCTCGTTTCGCCGCGAGAAGTTCGTTGCCTTCGGCGGGCCCGATGGCGGCAACGGTGGAAGAGGCGGCGACATCTTGTTGGTCGCCAGCTACCAACGAACGACTCTTCTCGAATTGCGCGGCAAGACCCTGTGGCGCGCAAAAGCCGGGGAACACGGTCGAGGCAAGCAACAAACCGGTGCCCGGGCCGCGCCCGTCGAAATCCAAGTCCCAGTCGGGACACGGGTCTTCGACCACAAAACCGATGAAATTCTCGCTGACTTGACCACCGACGGAGACTCTTGGGTCGCTGCAAAAGGTGGCCTCGGAGGACACGGAAACCTCTACTTCAAGAGCAGTACAAACCGAGCTCCCACCAAGTCCTCTCCCGGTGTGCCCGGCGAGCAGAGGGAGCTTCGACTCGAACTGATGCTGATGGCCGATGTGGGACTCCTCGGCTTTCCGAACGCCGGAAAATCAACCTTTATATCCGCGGTCAGTGCTGCAAAACCAAAGGTTGCTGACTACCCCTTCACTACTCTTGTACCGTCACTCGGTGTGGTTCAGATAAGTTTTGAGCAGAGCTTTGTGATCGCCGACATTCCAGGTCTGGTCGAGGGTGCAAGCGACGGCACCGGCCTGGGACATCAATTCCTTCGCCACGTGTCCCGCACCCGAGTCTTGGCTCACCTGATCAGTATGGGCGAACACGACGAAGGCGTAGTCTCCGGCGGAGATACCGACACCCTGGACCCGCTTCGCCGCTACCGTGCACTGCGGGTGGAGCTCGAGAAATACGACCCCAAGCTGGCTCAGCGGCCTGAGGTCATTGTTCTTACCAAGCTCGATCTCGTAGACGATGAACAGATCGAGGCCATGAAACGGGCCTTTGAACTCGAGACTGGCCGAGAGGTTTTTGTGATCTCCGCACCCATGGCAGAAGGTCTTAAACCACTCGTGCGAGCACTGTGGGAGCTGCTGTCTTCCATGGCAGAAGAATGATTCGGTTCCTGTTTCTGTCCCTCGCAATCACAGGCTGCACCGAACAACCTAACGAGTCCCCCCCACCGACCATTGAGGTCGTGAGCCAAGACATTACCTTTGACTCTGTATCCGGGTTGGGACCTCACTATTCCGTCGGCAGTATTCAACGAAGGAATACCCGACCGGACACAGACGATTTCGAGCAATCTGAGTCCATAGAGATCGCCTGGAACTCGTGGGAGAGTTTTCACTTTCAGCGCGGTGTGGATGGCGACCCGACATTTGAGGCCATCGTCCATGAGGGCACCAGCTCAACGAGGAATGGCCGAGGCCCATGGAAGACCACTCAGGATGGGGAAAATGCCCGGTTGGACGTGTACACCGCATGGAATACCTGGGACGAAGCACTGGCGGGGTTCAAGGATCGAATCGCATTCGAGCCTCTTGGTGAGACCATCGTCGATGGCCGGCCCGCCACGCGATTCTCCCTGAAACTCACGCCCAAGCCAATCACGTCAAAGCGCCGGAAAAAAGGTCGCGGCATGCAACCGCATCGCGTGGAAGGTGAAGTAACCATCGATAAAGCGACGGCGGTTCGTTTGCGAGCGACGGTTCACGCCGTGTCCAAGGAAGGCAAGTTAGTTCGCCACACCAAGTTCAATATTCGTCGAACGGGCATCGGTGAGATTCAAGCCATCGAAGCTCCCCAAGTCCCGCTCGGCTCTCCCGGCAACACCCTGCGTAAAATGCCCACCCGACCAAAAAGGCGGTGACCCTATGACCCTCGACCCATCACCCATTGCGATCCCATTAGATCCCGATAACCATCCGAAGGACTCAGCCATCGACACCCAAAATATCGTGAGAACGGCCGCAGTAGCGGCCATTGAGATGAAAGCCACAGACCTCACCATCCTGGATGTGAGAGGCCTGACATCTTTCTGTGACTGGTTTGTAATTTGCAACGGAAGCAACTCCCGCCAGCTTTCCGCCATTGCCCACCACATCTTGAAGACCTTCAAAAAGGACGAGATCTGTGAACCACTGGGCGTTGAGGGCGGATCGGGCAGCAAGTGGGTTCTGATCGATCTCGGCGACGTAATTGTACATGTCTTTGATCAACAGATGCGCGGATACTACGATCTCGATGGTTTGTGGATCGATGCGCCACAGGTCACCCCTGCGGAGCTCGGCATTGAAGATGTGGCTCCAGAAGTACCTGGCTACCCACTTTCGTGAAGGTCGCAACCGTTTGGGTCGGCAAAGGCCGCGTGAGTTGGGCGGATGACGGAACTCACGAGTACACGCGCCGTTTGCCCCATCACCTGGGGTTCAAAGAAATCCAGATAAAGCCAGTGCCCTTCAAAGGAGACGAGGGTGCAGTGAAGGATGCCGAGGCCGTGAAGATTCTCGCCCAAATCAAGAGTGGCGACAGGCTTATAGCCCTCGATGAGCGAGGATTGGACCTGGACAGCCATGCCTTCGCCAAGCTCATCGATGAGGCAGCAAAGCTGGGTACTCACCGATTGGTATTCGCCATCGGGGGTCCATTTGGACACGGAACGGCGGTGCGTACTCAAGCATGGAAAACCGTACGCCTGTCCCACATGGTGGTGAATCACTCCATCGCCCGATTGGTGCTCGGCGAACAACTATACCGAGCATCTACACTGCTATGGGGCGGTCAATATCACCATTGACCGATATACTGGGTCACCCTGCGAAATGATGGAGATACCGTGGCTGAGTCCGAAATAATCAAGAAAGCATTAATGGCCGTCCAAGGCGACGATCTCGATGCGGCCAGAGATGCCCTATTTGCCGCCTTGGTGGACCACCCCGACAGATTGGATCTGGTCCATACTCTGGCCATCATCGAGCTTCAGTCGGGTCGTCCCGACCATGCGTTGGACATGGCAGAGAAGGCCGCGGCCGTCCTCAGCGAGCGCCGAGCTCCCGACGACATGAAGCTCCTGCCATCGCTGCTGCTGGCAGCCGGCGCAGCCTGTGAAGAGCTGGACCGCCCCGACGCCGCGGAAGAGGCCTACAACCAAATTCTTGAAATCGAGCCTGGGCATCCCCTCGCGAGTCAAGGGAAAGGACACCTGCTCCTGGCCTGGGGCCGTCTGGAGGAAGGGATAGCGATCCTTCAGTCCGTGGTTGATCAAGGAACCGATGACCCTCGATTCATCGAAGCCACCATGAAGCTCATTGCAGGGGTCAAGGCCTTTAATGTCGACGACCTCCACCCACGCAACTTCATCGACGCCCACCAAGGAGGCTACTGCGAATTCTTCAACCACCACGCCGACCGCACCGCAGCAGATGGATGGATCGCTGAAGCAGCCCGCATGCATCGAGACGAGCAAGGCAACCTTGTGCCCAGCGTCGGAGAAGATGCGCGGCCCTATGCGGCCACCCGAGTGGACCTGGTGGATCCTGCCAGCGGCCAAGCGGGGCTGGTTGGCGATGAACCCATGATCGTCGCGCTGAACGGCCACGAGATCATTGCCCAGGCACCCATTCTGTTCGAGTGGCCGAACAATGACTTTCCCACTTGGGGAAGCTCTCAGGTGCCCTGGAATCTGTTGAATATTTCCATCGTCTTCGAAGGAGATCTCCCCCAACAGCAAATCGACCGCACCATCGGGGATTGGTACACCGCAGGATTCGATGGAGCCTTCGGAAGCCCAGACCGGGGACGTTTCCATAGCATTACCCCACCCATACCCATTGGCGAAAATGGGGTCCGATACGACTTGGACTGCGGCCGGGCAGAGCCCAGTGCGATCGACGATTTACTGAAGCGTCTTGATGTACTTCACTCATCACACCCCATCGCAGCAATGATGATCGGGCGGGGTTTTATCCCGGTCTCGTGATGGGCTCACCTCGAGGCCTCTTGTGACCGATGACACAGTGATGAACCATAAATTCTGGAGCACCTAGGGATGCGTTGGTGGGGAAAAGCGATCGGAGGCAGCCTCGGGCTGGCCATGGCTGGACCCGTAGGAGGCATCATTGGTCTTGCACTGGGGGCGGTAGCCGATGGCGCAACCGCCGAGGATGATCATACCAGCGACATCCCCAATCTCGACATCGAAATTCGAATGATTGATGATGAGATTGGTCGCTTCGTCCAGCTGTTCTTCAAGCGCGATGTTCCCAATGGAGCCGTGGTTGTGAACTTACTCTTGGATGGACGGGGACGGCCCGTACGCGCGATCGACGCCTTCGCTGACAGGGGAAATTTCATCGCACATCGCGCCATCGAGCGGGGCCGCTCTGAGTTCTACGTGCCCTTTTCTGCGCTCCGCTACCGCAGGCCAGGCGTGTATACGCTCCGCTCGACTGTGATCATGATGGCCCCAGGCGCCAAGGAGCCCACCACCCTGGGACGCCAGCAGTTTGACTTTGTTCTTCCCAAACAACAACCCTGGTCTCGAGTGGAGTTCCTTCGGCCCTTGATGGGACTGTGCCTCACGGTCCTTCATGCGGACGGCGAACCCAGCGAGCGGGGAGCCAAGATCATCCGAACGTTCTTCATCGACACGTTCGACATTCCACGAAACCAGCGAAGCCAGCTCTCAGCGCTGATGACCAAAGGCATCGAAGAAGAGGTGCACCCGATGGCGCAGGCTGTGGTCCGCCGAATGCCGGCCCTAAAGCCCCAAGACTTGCTAGCATTGCTCGCAGAGATCGCTCGATGCGACCGCCCACCATCGCGAGCGGCCCGCAACCTGATCAAAGAGATCGCGATTTACTTGGGCATCCCCGAAAACCGGTGGCCAGAAATGGAGAA